>JAFQND010000182.1 GCA_017396055.1 Oscillospiraceae bacterium | reverse complement strand
GGCGGACTTGTCTATCCCGTTATGCTTTTCAGCAAAGAGATCCTGATCCCGCAGCAGGGTTTTGCGCTGCTGGCACTGATTCCCATCTGGCTCTATCGGGGCAGACAGGGCTATCATGCAAAGTGGTTCAAAACTTTCTGTTATGCCTTTTATCCCGCACATATGCTGGTGCTCTGGCTGATCGCCGTGTTGATAAACTGAAAAAATGCCTCCCGAAAAATCCGGGAGGCATTTTTTATTACAGCTCATATCCTCTTTCCAGGGCAAACTCCTTCGCACGTCTGCCGTCGAAGGCGGCGGGAGAGATCTTTTCTCTGGCGCAGCATGCTGCCGCAAATCCTACAGCTTCGCCGGTGGCTGCCATATTGCCCATGACCCGATAGGAGGCATGTGGATAGAAATCGCCGGAAATACAGCGGCCGGCCAGGAACAGATTGCCGCATTCCTTTGCCACAAGGCAGCGATAGGGAATGTGATAGGGCTTGGCATGATAGCCTCTGTCGCAGTTGAGGGTATCATCGCTCTTGAGCTTGTGGACATCGACGCCGAAAGTCACAAGACAAATGCCGTCGTCAAACTTTCTTCCCTCGAGGATATCCTCGTCGGAGAGGCGGTAAAGTCCCATGACTCTTCTGCCTTCGCGCAGACCCAGGTGCGAGCCCGAGAAGGTGAGGTTCATCTTTTCAAAGCCCGGGATCTTTTTGTGTCCCTCGACCATCTCGAAGGCTTCTTTTCTGCCCTCATAGACCGCCCGGGAGAGCACAGAAATATCGTCGGGGACCACGTCATACTGGAAGTTGAAGCCCATGTTCCAGTTGATCAGCGACGGCAGTTTGACCACCGATGCCTACTGTGCGGAGATGGCGATGCCGTGCTCCAGAAGCATATCGGAATAACGGCTTTTTGCTGCGCCGCTGTCGGTGCCGTCCAGCTCGGGCGGCATGCCTGTGACACAGACAGCCATGCTTGCGGGGGAGGGCCTTCCTTCAAAGGGGTCGCCGCATTCCCAGCTGCAGCCGGCCATATCGGCCAGCAGACCGCCGCCGGTGGCATCAACATAGTTTTCGGCTGTCAGGGTATAGTTGCCGCATTCGGTCACGATGAGCAGCGATTCGATGCGGTCGTCTTTCATGGATACAGCTGCCGCCTGGCTGTGGAAGAGTACCTTTACGCCCGCATCATGGGTGAGCTTGTCAAAGAAATATTTTGCGCCTTCGGTGTCCAGCAGGACACCGGGGATCTTTTTGCCGTTTTCGTCCACACGGGGGCCTCTTCTGGTGCAGGTCATATCGTGGGCATTCAGAAAGTCCCAGATCTCTTTGACGATGCCGCCCTTGTTCAATGCATCCAGCATGTTGGGGATGAAACCCTCGGTCATGGTGCCGCCAAGACAGCCGGATCGCTCAATCAGAATGGTACAGGCACCCTGTCTCGCAGCGGTGACCGCTGCACAGACGCCGGCGATACCGCCGCCGCAGACTGCCACATCAAAATGGCCCAGTTCTTTTGTTTTCAGTTCAAACACGGCTTTTCCCTCCAAAAAAGAAGGGGAGCAGTTTACGCTCCCCTTCAGGTTACTCTTCTTTTTCCCGGTGGATGGAGCGGCTTTCGTCAAATCCTTCGGGATAGCGTCGTTTCAGCTTGTCGATATTGCGGGTCAGCACCTCATCCAGCGATACACCCAGCGCGTGAGCCGTTTCGGCCAGATACCAGGCGATGTCGCCCAGTTCGCCGATGAGCTTTTCACGGTCCAGTTCATGGCCCTGTGCCAGATGTTTCTTGACGATATCGATGGCCTCTCCGGCTTCGCCGCAAAGTCCCATGACGCCGTTGATCAGCACATCCTTTTCGGAAAGAGCGGGATTGAGGGTCGTCAGGGCAAGCTTCTGATATTCGTTACCGGTCATTACTTTTTCACAACCAGAATGGAGTTGAAGATCTCGCGGATCAGCGGATCGTTGGGACGACCGAGGTCAGCGGGACGGTTGAGCATGGTCAGCTCTTCATCCTTCTTGACGATGAAGGTGGAGGAGCCGCCGCCGTCCAGGTTGATGGCTTTCTTGGCGCCGAAGTACTGCATGACACGGGCCAGGTCAACGATGGAAGCGCCGTTGGACAGCCAGGGAATACGGCCGTCGACGACCAGAAGGATAGTGACACCGTCTTCGCGGATACCGGCACAGGTACGGGGATGACAGGTGAAGGAGAAAGCTTCACAGGGAGAAACTTCGGCGATCTCGCCGTCGCGGAGCATGATCTCGCGGCCGCCCAGAGCACAGAGCAGCTGACCCTTCAGCTCGGGATTCTCCACAAAGCTGGAGATGACGGGATTGCCGGCACGGTCCATACCGAAGAAGGTACGGGTGGAATGGGGATTGCACAGGACCTGACCGTCTTTGACACAGATACCGGAGGGCATGAAGGGAGAGCGCTCGGCGAACATATCAAAGAAGTCGGCGTTGGTGGCGGCAACAACATCCTTGCCGTTGGCGATAGCGGCTTCAGCCATGCCTTTTACGGTCTGGATCTTGGTGTGGGGGGCATAGCCGTCATCGGCGGTACCGGTGGCGAAATAAGCCTTTCTGGGATCAACAAACAGAGCAAACATTCTGACAGGTTCGCCTGCGTCATTGACACATTCCAGCACCTGATAGGTCACGCCGTCACAGACAGAGCCTTCGTTTACTTCTTTGGGAGTGATGTGGTGGTCGGTATCACGGATATAGTCTTCCAGAGTGGTCCAGGTGACCTGTTCGGGATTCAGAGTGGTGGTACCGTCCTGCCAGGCCTCAAAATATTTGGAGTTGGCGCGGCGGTTGGTGAAGTTGACGGTCAGGGGCTTGTCCAGAGTGCCCGCGGGCAGATAGAAGATATGATCAAGGAAAGCAAAGGGCTCACAGAAGTTGTGGCATTCGCCCCAGTTTCTGCCCTCAGCATCGGTCAGAGTGACATAGTTTACGGGTTCTTCGGTGGTGATAACGGTCTTGACGCGTCCGTCGGCTTCTTTGACACAGACGCAGCGGACGATATAGCTGCTGTCAACAGCGAGAGGTGCAGGTTTCATATGGTGATACCTCCTGATTTTATTAATTTTATTGTACCGCTTACAGGAAAAGATGTCAAGAAAAAACAGGTCTCTCCTGCCTCCGGGAGTTGTCTTTTTGATCCGGTCAGAGTATAATGGACCTGAACAGCAGTTTATCCCCCGCCATAGGAGAAAATGATGATTTCAACCAGAATCGAGATAAACGGCATCCCGGCGATCGTCTGGGGAAAGCCGTCGGAAAAGGCTTATATCCACGTTCACGGCAAGATGTCCCGCAAGGAATTCGCGGCGGATTTTGCAGCAGCTGCCGAAGAAAAGGGATATCAGACCATCAGCTTCGACCTGCCTCAGCACGGTGAACGGCACGGGGAAACGCGCCGCTGCGATATCTGGAACGGCATGCAGGATCTTCGGCTGATCCTTGACTATGCCTGCGGCAGATGGGAGCATCTGTCACTTTTCGCCTGCAGCCTGGGGGCTTATTTCAGCCTGCAGACCTATGCCGATATCCCCTTTGAGAAATGTCTTTTCCATTCTCCCATCGCCGATATGGAATATCTGGTGAAACAGATGATGCTCTGGTTTGACGTTTCGGAGGAGCGGCTCATGGCAGAGGGAGAGATCGACACGCCGGTGGATCCCCTCAGATGGGATTATTATCAGTATATCCTCGCCCATCCGGTCGAGCAATGGGATATCCCGACCTGTATCCTTTACGGCGGCAGGGATGACCTGCAGTCCCGGGAGGTCATCACACGGTTCTCAGAGCGGTTCGGCTGCACGCTGACCGTCGCGGAAAAATGCGGACACGCGTTTATGGAAGAAGGAGACGCTAAGATCGTCCGGCAATGGATGAGAGAGCATATATAAAGCGAAAACAAAACCTCCCGCGATAAAAGCGGGAGGTTTTTTGATCAGATCTTTCTCTCGGTGTCCAGTTTGGAATAGAGGAACCGCTGGCTGGAATAGAGGCTGAAATAGCCCGAAAGCATATAGCTGACCGCACAGACGATACCGTAAAAGAGCATTCCCTCGCTGCCGAACAGCTCGATGCTCAGAATCAGTGATGCGATGGGACAGTTGACCACGCCGCAGAAAACACCCACAAGACCCAGCGCTGCGCCGAATCCGGCATCCATGCCGATGAGCGGGGCAGCCATACAGCCGAAGGTGGAGCCGATAAAGAAGGAGGGGACGATCTCGCCGCCCTTGAAGCCTGCCCCCAGGGTCACGGCGGTGAACAGGATCTTCAGAAGAAACGCAAGGGCTTTTCCCTCACCTTCCAGAGCATGCTCGACGATATCCATGCCGGCGCCGTTATAATCGCGGCAGCCGACCAGCAGGGTCAGAACAATGACCAGACAGCCGCCGGTAAAGACGCGGAGATACTGGTTGGGGATATATTTTTTATAGAGGCGGCCGGCAGTGTGCATGGCGGTACAGAACAGAATACTTACCACAGCAAAAAGGGCAGCCAGCAGGATCGACTGCAGCACGGGAACAACGGATAATCCGGGGACGTGATGGATGGTAAAGCGCTCCGGCGGGATACCGAAAGCAGAAGCGATGCCAAAGCCCATGACCGCACTTAAAAGGCAGGGAACAAAGGCAGCATAATGGATCTTGCCGACGGTGATGACCTCCATCGCAAAGACCGAAGCGGTCAGCGGTGTGCCGAAGATAGCGGCAAAAACGGCGCTCATACCCGACTGGATGATGATGCGGCGGTCTTTTTCGTCCAGGGGGATCAGCTTGCCGAGACCTGCGCCGATACTGCCGCCGATCTGCAGAGCGGCGCCTTCTCTGCCGGAAGAGCCGCCGAAGAGATGGGTGATGACAGTGGCGATAAAGATCAGCGGCGCCATGACCAGCGGAGGTTTGTCGCCCGCGCGAACCGATTCGAGGACCATGTTGGTGCCGCGGTCATTGCTCATGCCGGCGATCTTATAGAGAAAGACGATCACAAGACCGCCCAGAGGCAGCAGATAGAGAAGCCAGCTCTGCTCCGTACGGGTCGCTGTGGCAAGAGAAACAAGTTTATGAAAAGCCACGCCCACCAGACCGCAAATACCGCCGGTGATGATGCTGAAGAGCAGCCATTTTGCAAAAACGCCCAGATAGTTCAGAGGCTGGGCGACAGCCTGTTTATAATTCATGAGAAAACCTCCGAATTTGTCGATACCTGCATAATATACTCTGAACAGGGCGAAAAGTCAAGCCGCAGGAAACAAAAAAGGCAGACAGGCTGAAAACCCGTCTGCGGGCGGCGATTTTTTTGTGCGCATCTTCAGAAGTTCAGGATCTGTCCTTCTTCGGGAAGAACAAATCCCAGACCGGCAGCCTGTTTCAGAAACTGACCTGTATAAGCCTTATGATAAATGTGTGTCAGATACCATGGAGCATCGTCCTGCACAAGACCGTTTTCGGAAAAATAACTGCGAAGACGGTCGGCTTTTTCCAGATTCATATGTCTTTCCGGTGATGGGAGCAGACCGTTGGTGCATTCACAGATCACACCGCAGAAAGTCCAGCTTTTTAATCTGTCCAGCACATGCTGAGGGGGATAGCCGCTGTCTGTGCAGTAGAAAAGATGCTTTTCCCCTTCCGAAATGACAAAGGTGAAACATTCTTCACGGGGATC
>JAFQND010000181.1 GCA_017396055.1 Oscillospiraceae bacterium | reverse complement strand
GCGGTATCCGGTGGCTCTGGCAGCAAACAGCCCGATCAGGTCGCTGCGCAGCTGTCCGTCGATGGTAGTGGCGGTGAATCCGTCCGGGTCGAGAACTGTTTCCAGCAGCGGGATCATCATCTTTTTCATACCTTTCCTCCTTTCGGGGGGATGGTTTCATTATACCTTTTTTTCGGGCCGAATGCAATCGGAAAAGAAAAAAGGCTCCGCGCGGACGGAGCCTTTCGTTTTACTGAAACTGAGAGTAGTAAAGAGATGCATAGGTGCCGTTTTTGGCCAGCAGCTCTTTGTGGGTGCCCTGTTCGACGATGTCTCCGGCATCGACAACGAGGATATTGTCGGCATGCTGAATGGTCGAAAGACGATGGGCGATGACAAAACAGGTCTTATCCTGCATCAGCCGGCGCATGGCGCTCTGGATCTGGATCTCGGTACGGGTATCGACGTTGGAAGTCGCCTCATCCAGGATCAGCATATGCGCATCCAGAAGCATGGCACGGGCGATGGTCATCAGCTGTTTCTGGCCCTGCGAGATATTGATGCCGTCCTCGGTGATGATGGTGTTGTATCCGTCGGGAAGGGCGGTGATATACTCGTGGATGCGGGCAGCTTTGGCAGCCTCGACCACCTCTTCCATGGTCGCGCCGGGCTTGCCGTAGGCGATGTTGTCAAAGATGGTACCCGAGAAGAGCCAGGTATCCTGCAGTACCATGGCATAGGCGCCGCGGAGAGAGGAACGGGTCACTTTTCTGATGTTGTGATCGTCGATCGAGATGGTGCCGCCCTGCAGATCATAGAACCGCATCAGCAGGTTGATCAGCGTTGTCTTACCGGCACCGGTATGGCCGACGATAGCGGTCAGGCTGCCGCCCTTTGCATCCAGCGACAGATCGTGGATGATCTCCTTTTCGGGCAGATAGCCGAAGCGGACATGTTCCATCTGAACTTCACCGTCGGTGACCTTCAGCTCGACGGCATCGGGATCGTCAGCCAGTTCGGGGGCTTCGTCGAGGGTACGGAAGACGCGTTCTGCTGCCGCAAGGGCCGACTGCAGCTCGCTGTAGATGTTGGCCAGCTCGTTGATGGGGCCGGAGAATTTGCGGGAATAAAGGATGAATGCCGATACATCACCGATGGAAAGTCTTCCCTTCAGGAAGAAGATGGCACCCAGTACCGAGATCAGCGACAGGGAGAGGTTGTTGATGAAGTTGACCGACGGACCGTTGGCGGCGGCGTAGTATTCCGCTTTGTAATAAGCACTGACGGCGTCTTCATTGCGCTCGGAGAAACGGCGGCGCATGGTCTCTTCCTGGTGATAGGCCTTGATGGTCTTCTGGCCGGAGATGGATTCTTCGGTATAGCCGTTGAGTTCGCCCAGTTTTGCCGAGCGGATGCTGAACAGCGGACGGACCTTCTTGGAACGGTATCGGGTCAGAAGGATCGAGATGGGAATGGTCACGATAAAGACCGGCATCAGAAGCGGTGCGATGCGGACCATCATGATAAAGGAACCGGCAATCGTGATGACACTGGTACAGATCTGTAAGAAATCGTGGGAGAGAGAAGTGTTGACCGTGTCGATATCATAGGAGATACGGCTTAAAATATCACCGGTCTGGTGCCGGTCAAAATAGGATACCGGCAGGTCGGCCAGATGATTGAACAGGTCCCGCCGCATGGCATAGGTGACGCTCTGGGACAGGCGGATCATCAGTGCCGACAGAATGTACGAGAGAAATGCCGAACCGGCATAGAAAAGTGCCATCAGTCCGCAGTAGCGGAAAACGGTGGGGAAGTCGACCTTTCCCTCGCCGCCGGCCAGCGCATCGATTGCTGCGCCGGAAAGCTCAGGACCAAGCAGTGCCAGAAGGTTGCTTCCGAGGGTCAGAAGGCCGGCTGCCAGCAGCATCCATTTGAACCGGAAAAGGTATTTTCCCAGCCGGAGGATGATCAGCGAGGGTTTCATTTTGGGTTTCTGGGGAACGCCGCCGCGCATACCGCGGCCGCCTCCGCCTCCGGGCATACCCTTCATGCTGTCACCTCCTCTTTCTTGCCGTCACCCATCTGGGAACGGCTGATCTCGCGGTAGCTCTCACAGCTTTCCATCAGTTCGTCATGGGTGCCGTAGCCGATGGCTTCACCGTTTTCCAGCACAAGAATGTGGTCGGCGTGCATGATCGAACTGATACGCTGTGCGATGATGATGGATGTAGTATTTTCGAAATTCTCACGGATCGCGCCGCGCAGTGCAGCGTCGGTGCGGTAGTCCAGCGCACTGGAGGAGTCGTCCAGAATCAGGATATCGGGTTTTCCGGCCAGAGCACGGGAGATCAGCAGCCGCTGACGCTGACCGCCGGAGAGGTTGCTGCCGCGGATGGTCAGTTCATGTTCAAAGCGGGCATCCTGGCTTTCGATGAATTCTTCAGCCTGTGCCCAGCGGGCGGCATTTTCCATCTCTTCCATGGTCAGATCGCGGCCGAAGGAGATGTTTTCGGCGATGGTATCGGCAAAGAGGACGTCGTTCTGGAAGACGACACCGAACATGGTATGCAGCTTTTCATAGGGGATCGAGCGAACATCGTCACCATTTATGCGGATAGTTCCCTTGTCGCGGTCGTAAAGCCGCATCAGAAGATGGACAACGGTGGTCTTGCCGCAGCCGGTGGAGCCGATGATGCCCAGAGTCTCGCCTTTTTTCAGCGAGAAGGAGATGTTTTTCAGATTGTCTTTCTGTTTGAGATAAGAGAAGCTGACATTCTCAAAGAGAATGTGGTCATCGGTATCGATATGATCGGGAGCCATCAGCTGCAGATCTTCCGGCATATCCAGTACAAAGGCGATACGGTTGGCGGACGCGCTGCCCTTGGAGAGGTTGACAAAGATACGGGAGATGGCCATGACGGCGCCGAGGATGATGGTGAAATAGCTTGTGAAGCCGAGAATAGTGCCGGGTTCGCTGACACCGGCGTTGACCAGATAGGCGCCGACCAGAATGGTCAGCGTCATACCCAGGTTCAGAAGCAGGTTCATCATCGGGTTGGTCACTGCCATGACTGTACCGGCAGTGGTCTCTTTTTCGACAACGTCCCGGTTGACTCCGTCAAAGCGGTTCTTTTCGTATTCGGTCTTGGAGAGGGCTTTGATGACGCGGATGCCGACAGCATTTTCGCGCACGACTCTTACCAGTTTGTCGACGTTCTGCTGCAGGGCGGTATAAAGGGGGATACCCTTGCGGGTGATGTAGAAGACAACTGCCGCCATGAAGGGAATGGTGCCGATCAGCACCAGCGCCAGACGCCAGTCCATAAACAGGGTGATAATGATGCTGCCCAGAAGCAGGATGGGCGCACGGATGCCGATTCGCTGGATCATGCCGATCATATGGTGGATATTATAGGTGTCAGAGGTGATTCGGGAGATCAGCGACGGGATACCGATGCTGTCGACCTGACCGCAGGAGAGAGCGGTGATCTTGTCATAGAGATCCTGACGGACGGCACGGGTGGTATCGCGGGCAACGCGGGCCGCGAACCGGTTGGCGATGATGTTGAAGCTGACTGCAATGATGGCGCAGATGACCATTACAACGCCCCAGAAGATGACCATTCTGACATTGCCGGTGGGGGCAACATCATCGATCACATGAGCAAGGATGGACGGCAGGAAAAGGTCCATGACCGTTCCGGTGAATTTGATCAGCACACCCAGTGCCATTGCCCACAGATAGGGCTTTAAGTATTGAAAGATCTTTTTCAATTTTTGCCCTCCCTGATTCGTTCTTCAGCCTCATCAGGAGAAGAGACAGCCCGTTCGGCGTTGGCATAAAGCCGCTCCAACATTTTGATGAGCAGTTCTTTTTCTTCATCGGTAAAGCCATCGGTCAGAATATCGTTCCAGTTTCCGAAGACTTCGCCGATACGGGGAAGCATACTCTCGCCCAGCTCGGTGGGGAAGACCTGCATGACCCGCCGGTCGGCAGGCAGGGGAGTACGGATGATAAGTCCTGCTTTTTCCATCTTTTCCAGCTTGCGGGTCACGTTGGATTTGCTGACATAGAGCATTTTCGCCAGCTGATCCTGAGAGATGCCCGGATGCCGGCAGATCCTCAAAAGGTAAGGGCACTGTGCACCGGTGAGACCGGTTCCTTCCAGCACATGATCACGGTAGCAGTTGTTGCAGCGGCCGATGCGCGCAATGTACTTCATGAATGAATCCATAATCTGACCTTCTTTACTCAGATAGTTTGTTGCCTATGCAACTATGATAGCACTATTGACCGGAAGTGTCAAGAAAACCGTCAAAAAAACAGATGGTCACATTTGCAAAACCATGCTATAATAAAAAAAGATATCTGTCGGAAAGGATGAGTTCTTTGCTGAACGTACTGATCAAGGCGATCTGTCTTGTGCTGATGATCGTTTTGGGTTATACATTAAAAAAGGTCGGCTTCTTTAAAAAGGATGATTTTCGTGTTCTGTCGAGGATCGTGCTGGATATCACGCTTCCCTGTGCGATCATTGTCAATTTCAGCAGCTTTTCCGTTGAGGCTTCGCTGATCACACTGGCGGTGCTGGGCCTTCTGTGCAATGTGCTTTTAGCTGCCGCGGGTTATTTCTGGGGCAGAAAAGGCGGCCCCGAATCGAAAGCGTTCGGCATGGTCAACTGTGCCGGCTATAACATCGGCTGTTTCACGATGCCCTATGTACAGAGTTTCCTTGGACCGATCGCCGTGGTAGCGGCCTGTCTGTTTGACGCGGGAAATGCTATTGCCTGCAACGGCGGCACCTATGGCGTTGCCTCCTGTGTGGGTACGGGCGGGAAATTCTCATTTAAGGCCGTGGGCAGAAAACTGATCACTTCGGTGCCGTTCATCACCTATATGGTCATGCTTGTGGTGTCTGTGCTGCATCTTCCCACCCCGGGTCCTGTTCTGACCTTTGCCGGCATCGTCGGCAACGCAAACAGTTTTATGGCCATGCTCATGCTGGGCGTAGGTTTTGAGCTGAAGCTGGAAAAACGGTATCTGTCCAGAATCGGCACGGCACTTCTTGTCCGTTATGCCATTTCGACCGTTCTGGCACTTTGCTTCTATTTCCTGCTGCCCTTCTCGCTGGAGGTACGTCAGGTGGCAGCCATCGTGGCCTTTGCACCGGTATCCTCCGCATCGGTTCCCTATACCGGAAAGATGAACGGCGATGTCGGTCTGGCGGGCGCCATCAACTCCTCCTCCATCGTCATCAGCCTGACGATCATCACCGTTCTGCTGATGGTCATGGGTCTGTAATAAAGCAGAAGATCTTCGGAAATTTTTCCGAAGATCTTTTTTCTTTCCTCTGCGAAAAAGGTCGGACATTATAGTCATCTATAGCACAAACACCAAACAACACGACCGACATCAAGGAGGATAAAAACCATGACAAACTACGGCTTCGAAACTATCCGCGGCATTGAAGAATCCGCTTTTCTCTCTCCCGAACAGGAGGGCGCACGCCGCGCCCAGGAAAACCTGTCCCGCCTGGCAGCAAGATATACCTTCATCATCGGCACCTGCGCCCTGCTTCACCCCAAATTCCCTGAAATGATGGGCCATCTGGCCCCTCTGCTCCGCGAAAACGGCCGTTCGCTGATCATTCCCGACAGCGTCATCAACGACCTGCAGCGTCTGGTGGTCAAAAACCCCGATCTGACCGTACAGATCAGCGATGTGATCCATCTGCTCGCCGGCCTTCGTCTGGAAGGTCTGGTCCAGGTCTGCGGCAACGGCACCGACTTCAACTCCAGAAATCAGCTGATCCAGCTGGCAGAACAGATGCTGGAATATACCGAACCTCTGGTCATCACCCAGAACAAGCGCATCTCTGAGGAACTGGTCGAGCTGAACCGCACCCGTCCCACCATCGCCAGACGTCTGGCAGTCAGCCGCGTCAACCACTACGGCTTCCTCTCCCGCTATATTCCCCAGAGCGCAGCAGCTCCCCAGAGCCCTGTGCTGAACCCTCTGGATCTTCGCCTTCTGAGCGGAGATTATCCTCTGGGCGCCTGATATCTGACATCATCATACCTCCTTTTTCATAAGGAAACGGCACAGCTCGAAAGAACTGTGCCGTTTCTGCATTATCGGAAGTCAAACCATTTTGCCTCTTCGGGGAAGGTCTCGTCGCCTGCCAGTTTCAGTGCCAGTTTCTGTACGACGAAATTATAGTCGTCCCAGCTGCCGGAGGAAACAAGATAGAGAAGCCGTCCGTCCGGAGACATCCATTTGGTGGGGAAGACGGGCTGATAGTCGCCATAGGTGCCCCAGTCGTCGTCGCGGTAGAAGAGTTTCCAGGGCCCCCAGGGGTTGGGTGCCTCGTAAAGAGTCAGCTGGCTGATATGGGATTCGGGCCATTTCATCTGATGGATGGGGCGGGGGCGCAGCTCGTTGTCGATAAAGCTGTAGTTGCCCATCAGATAACGCTTCAGACCGGGGCAATAGCTGATGTGATTCTCGCCGGTCATCTTTTCATAGAAGAAAACGGGTTTTGCCTTTTCGGTATCGGCGTCCCACGCGGGGGCGTCGGGCGAATCGGAGCAATAGAATTCCCAGGCGGAGCGGTCAAGGATCCGGTCTTTCGGGACTCTTCCCAGAAGGAGCATATCACCGTTTTCCCAATAGCTGTATCCGTTGCTGTCACAGGGGAAGGCGGCATAGACATAGCCGTCGGGATTTCCGCGGAAACCTCTTCCGTACTGGATAAAATGGCAGGAGGCAACTCTGCCGGTGAAGAAATCGGTGGGAGTCGCGTCGCAGTCCCAGGTGCGTCCGCCGTCTTTGGAGACGATGATCCAGCCGTGAAGGTTTTTCTGTCGGTTGAAGAGGGGCGCATCGCCGTAATTGTGTGCCTGTACGGCATAATAAACGGTACCTTCGATGTCGAGAAGACCTGCGGGCTTGATATAGGGTGCTTCGGGTGTTGTACAGTATTTGTGATGGTCCACCGGCTGATTGTCCACCAGGTCCAGCGTCCAGTCACCGGTGTTGGTCAGCTTGGCGGGGTCGGGAAAATCAGGTCCCTGCTGGGAAACGCGCCAGAGATTCATCAGGCTGCCCTTGTTGTCGCCGGCAGAGGCGAGGATGGTGTTATCCTCCAGCCAGGTCATGGGCCACATGTCGCCCTCGCCGGAATGATGGCGGTAGCGGTCAAATTTTACGTCAACGATCAGGTCGGACGCGGGGTAGGGAGGGATCGCTTTGGGATAGGCAATATAGTCGCGGGTCTCGCCCTGCAGACCGGTGCATCGGATCAGTTCCATAGTCAGTCATCCTTTCTGTCGGTGGGTCTGGTTGTCGGCAATGAAGGGACTTCTCTTCGGACCATCCGTTCAAAGCCGCTTTCCAGATGGGTCTGGATCAGTTTTCTGAGTTCTTCCGGCCGTCCTTCTTCCATATAACGGACCATCTCGCAGTGCTCCTCATAAAAGCGGTCGGTCAGACCGCTCTCGCGGATATCCATCAGCCGGAAACGGGTATAGTTTGCGTGAAACTGGCGGAAAATGCGCCACACCGCCTCCATGCCGCAATAGGTAAAACAGATACGGTGAAAGCTGGAGTCGATCTGATAATAATCCATCGGGCTTGCACCGGTGGTCAGCAGCCGCTTCTGCCGCCGGAGATTCTGTTTCAGTTCGGCGATCATTTCGGCACAGGGTGAGCAGAGCGCGTCTGCCATCCGCAGTTCGACCGAACAGCGCATATAGATCAGCTGACGGACGAAATCCCAGTCGACCGGTGCGACAAAGGTTCCCTTTTGAGGAAAAACCTCCACCAGTTTTTCGGCTTTGAGCCGGGCAAGCGCCGCACGCACCGGCGTTCTCGAAACGGAGAACCGCTTTGCCAGCTCGCTCTCTCCGATGGGCTGGCCGGGCTTGAGCGCCAGCGAAAGAATATCATTTTTCAGGACATGATAAATGTCTTCAGAGGAAGGCACGGGCAGGCTCCTTTCGTCTTTTGCTCAGTTAAATCCAGTATAACACAGCCTTTCGGACACCGCAACGGGAACTTTTGGCAGAAGTGGTATTTTTGAACAGAAAAATGCTTTTATTTTATACATGTACTTGAATTGAGAACAAGTTCAGTCTGTGGTATCATAGTAATAATGAAACGTCCTATGGACGCGAAAAATGCGAAACAGCCGGATAAGAGCGGGTTTTCCGTCTCGTTCGGCCTAACATGAGGAGGTTATTACCCATGACTGTTATGGAAAGACTGGCAAACTCTGTTGTTGTTCCTGTTGTCGTCCTGGATAAGGTCGAAGATGCGGTCCCCACCGCCAAGGCTATGGCTGCCGGCGGCATCGATACGATGGAGATCACTTTCCGTACTGCCTGCGCTCCCGAAGCGATCAAGGCTGTTGCCGAAAACTGCCCCGAAGTTCTGGTCGGTGCCGGCACCATCGTCAATGTTGAACAGGCCAAGCTGGCTGTAGAGATGGGCGCAAAATTCATCGTTTCCCCCGGCTTCAGCGATGAAGTCGTCGGCTGGTGCGTTGAGAACGGTATCGCCGTTGCTCCCGGCTGCGTCACCCCCACCGAGATCATGGCCGCACTGAAATACGGCCTGAAGATGGTCAAGTTCTTCCCCGCCAACGTTTACGGCGGTCTGAATGCCATGAAGAACCTGTCCGCTCCCTTTGTCGGTGTTAAGTTCATGCCCACCGGCGGTGTTAATGCTGCCAATGTGCGCGAATACATTGACG
>JAFQND010000180.1 GCA_017396055.1 Oscillospiraceae bacterium | reverse complement strand
TGGGCGCAGACCGAAGCGGTACGCTCGATGGCGGCAAGACGGCTCTGGACTCTGGTGCGCACTTCGTCAAAGAGCTGTGCTTCCAGCGCCACCAGTTTTTCGGTGGCGTAAAGGACTTTGGTCTCCAGCTCCTTCAGTTCCTGGGTGATATAACGTTCGCCGCCCACAAGGGTCTGTTTGCGGATATAGTCTTCGGGGACAAGGTGGAGGAAGGATTTGGTGACCTCGATATAATAACCGAACACGCGGTTATAACCAATCTTGAGGTTTTTGATGCCGGTGCGTTCCCGCTCACGTTCTTCGATGCCGGAGAGATAGCCTCTGGCATTGGTGCGGATATCGTGCAGCTCGTCCCGTTCGGCGTTGAATCCCTGACGGATGACGCCGCCGTCCTTGAGGGTGATGGGGCAGTCGGGGTCGATGGCCCGGTCGATCAGTTCTTTGATATCATCAAGCACATCCAGCTGACGATGCAGTTCGACAAGCAGGGGGGATTCAAAATCGCGGATGATCGCTTCGATCTCGGGCAGGTGACCTGCGGTGGCGGCAAGGGAGAGCAGCTCTCTGGGACCTACGGTGCCATAGACAACCTTGGTCATCAGACGCTGGATGTCATAGATGCCGGCGAGAGCTTCGGAAAGTTCACTTCTGCGGATAGTGTCACGGAACAATTCCTCCACGGCGCGCTGTCTGCGCAGGATACGGGGAGCGGAAGCGAGGGGCTGTTCCAGATACTGACGGAGCAGACGCTTGCCCATGGCGGTGCGGGTGCGGTCCAGTACCCAGAGAAGAGTTCCCTTCTTTTCGCGGCTGCGGATGGTCTGGGTCAGTTCCAGGTTCTGTCTTGCGGCATAGTCGATAAAGAGGGTCTTGTCCTCGTTGTAACAGCGGATCTGGGTCATGCGTCTGATACCGGATTTCTGGGTCTCGCGCAGATAGTCCAGAAGGGCGCCCACCGCCAGAACGGCATAGGGCTTATCGTTCAGAGAGAGCTGAGTCAAACCTTCGCCGAACTGTTCGATAATATCTCTTCCGCAGGTGTCATGGTCGTATACTTCGCCGTCCACGGGGCTGACGGTGCAGTTCAGCCGCTGTTTCAGAAAAGACGCAGCTTCCTTGCAGTCGAGGAAGCGGTCGTTGAACAGAAGCTCTACCGGACAGAAACGGGAAAACTCGCCGATGATGCCCCGCTCGGGATCTTTTTCACGGTTTTCGCAAAACTGCATCTCACCGGTGGAGATATCGGCAAAACAGATGCCATAGCCGTCCTCACCAAGATAGAGAGAGCAGAGATAATTGTTCTCACCCTCGGGGAGCATGGAACTTTCAAAGACGGTACCGGGGGTGGTGATGCGGATGACCTCCCGCTTGACAACACCCTTTGCCTGATAAGGGGATTCCACCTGTTCACAGATGGCGACTTTATAGCCCTTTTCCACCAGCCGCTTGACATAGGTGTCACAGGCATGATAGGGCACGCCGCACATGGGGGCACGTTCGGGCAGACCGCAGTCGCGGCCGGTCAGGGTCAGTTCCAGTTCGCGGGATGCGGTAAGGGCATCCTCAAAGAACATCTCATAAAAATCGCCCAGACGGTAAAAGAGAATATAATCCTGATGTTTTTTCTTGATGTCTACATACTGCAGCATCATGGGGGAGAGCTTGTCGAGAAGATGGGGCTCTAAGATCTGCGGCTTATCCAAAATACGGTGCTCCTTTCAAAAGCTCCGGAAGCGTTGTTTGTCCATAAAATGACAGATGTCAATACAGAATATATTATATCACAGATCATAGGAACAGGGCAAGACAAACCGGGTGCGATTTTCCCGAAAAAACAAAGAAAAAAGGCACGGCAGAGACTGCCGTGCCCGGAAATTTACAGAGTCCATCTGGTGTAAAGGATGGAGGGCATAGGATCATTGTCATAACTCTGATAGTAAACGGTCAGAATGGAACCGTCGCTCAGCTCAACCGAAGCGGGATAGCCCAGATCGTTGCGGTAGAAGCCTTTTTCGTTCATGGGAACGTCATCGATGATATATTCTTCCGACCAGGTCTCACCTTCGTCATAGCTTATGATCGCACGCTGTCCGCAGGGACCCAGCCGTCTGCCGTAGGAGAGGATGATGGCGCCGGAGGAATGGCGCAGCAGATGAGGAGGCGCGCCGTTGACATTCAGCCGTTCCATGGGGGTCCAGCTGCGTCCGCCGTCGTCGGAGAAGGACTGATACATGGTATAACAGGACTGACATGCGTCCGGATCCTTCGAGATCTCGATGCCATCGGCGCGGATGATGGCCATGATGCGTCCGTCGGTCAGTTCGATGGCGTGAAGCTCGGCGAAATTCTGGGGGGTGGTGTCCTCGGGAATGAACATTCTGCCGCGGTAGGTCCATTCCTTTCCGTCGGCGGAAGCCCACGCCTGGATAAAGCAGTTTTCATAGTTTCCGTCCGGAATATCAAGGTTATCGGCGTACATCTGCTTGCCCACATAGAAGATGGTGCCGTCCTTCAGCTGAATGGGACCGTGGGGAGAGGAGACCGGCACTTTCACCGTTTCGCCCCAGCTGAAGCCGCCGTCCTCACTGATGCGGATATAGGAACCGCCGTGCTGTTTGTCGGCAGGGATGGTGTCATACATGTCCAGAACACTTTCACAGCCGGCCCATTGATCCTTCAGAATATGTTCGCGGAGGATGTTCTGATAAAGGTTGGCCGAGTGTTCAAACCAGCTGATCAGCAGTTTCTTTCCGCCGAGGGAGACGATACCGGCGTCCCGGTCATCCAGCCAGGTGTCGTTGACGATCATCGGCAGGCTCCAGCTGTTTCCTTCATCGGTGCTTTTCCAGAGAAGCGTTTTGCCGAAGGGGCAGACATGTGCTGCCCGGCAGCCGGATGCCACGGCATAGAGGACGCCGTCTTCGTCCTTGCAGACGGTAGGCCAGCCATAATGGCGGAAGAGCGAATCGGGATTGCGGGAAATGATGCCATGCTTGAGAATATTCATATTATCATCTCCTTATAGTGTCCATCTGGTATAGAGAATGGAGGGGGCGGGATCGTTGTTATAGCTCTGGTAATAAACGGTCAGAATGGAGCCGTCGCTCAGTTCGACCGAAGCGGGATAGCCCAGGTCGTTGCGGTAGAAGCCGTTGAAGGGCGGGATCTCGTCGATGATATATTCTTCCGACCAGGTCTCACCTTCGTCATAGCTCACGATCGCACGCTGTCCGCAGGGACCCAGCCGTCTGCCGTAGGAGAGGATGATGGCACCGGAGGAATGACGCAGCAGATGAGGAGGCGCACCGTTGACCGGAAGACGCTCTGCGGGAGTCCAGCTGCGGCCGCCGTCAGAGGTGAAGGTCTTGTACATGGTATAGCAGGACTGATAGGCATCCGGGTCGCGGGATACTTCGATGCCCTCAGCGCGGATGACCGCCATGATCCGGCCGTCTTTCAGCTCGATGGAGTGAAGCTCGGTAAAGTTCTGGGGAGTCAGCCCTTCCGGAATATCGATCCTGCCGCGATAGGTCCAGGTTTTACCGTCGGGAGAACCGACCCATGCCTGAATAAAACAGTTTTCATAGTCGCCGTCGGGGATCATGGTGCCGTCAGCATACATCTGCTTGCCCACATAGAAGAGAGTGCCGTCTTTCAGAAGAACAGGACCGTGGGGGCAGGAGACGGGAACTTTGACCGTTTCACCCCAGCTGAAGCCGCCGTTTTCGCTGACGCGGATATACGAGCCGCCGTTTCGCTTGTCTTCGGGAAGGGTCGAGTACATATCCAGCACGCTTTCACAGCCGGCCCAGTGATCCTTCAGGATGTGTTCACGGAGGATGTTCTGATAAAGGTCGGTCGAGTGTTCGAACCAGCTGACCAGCAGTCTCTTTCCACCTAGGGAGACGATACCGGCGTCTCGGTCATCCAGCCAGGTGTCGTTGACGATCATCGGCAGGCTCCAGGTGTTTCCTTCATCGGTACTTTTCCAGAGAAGCGTTTTGCCGAAGGGACAGATATGCGCTGCCCGGCAGCCGGAAGCGACAGCATAAAGAACACCGTCCTCGTCTTTACAGACGGTGGGCCAGCCGCAGTGGGCAAAGAAAGTATCGGGATTGCGGGAGATGATACCGCGTTTCAATATTTTCACAGGAACAGCCTCCTTACAGTCAGTGCTTTTTTCTACGGTATACCATAGCAGAGTCCGGAAGTCAAGCGTGTTGGTCAAACATTTTCCGGAATGAGGGCGCCGAATTTTCCGGTATTTTTTTGTTGCGGAATGCAGCGGATTTTTCGAAAAAAGGTGTTGACAAATGTCAGTCTGTCTGGTATAATCCATAAATGTTGACGACAGGAATGACGGGCACGAAAAAAGTTTTGAAAAAATTTTTAAAAAGTGCTTGACAAACTTCTCTGAAACGTGTATAATATAAAAGCTGTCACGAAAGACAGATGCTGTTATAGCTCAGTCGGTAGAGCGCATCCTTGGTAAGGATGAGGTCACCAGTTCAAATCTGGTTAACAGCTCCATAAAGCGCTTCGGCAATAGCCGGGGCGCTTTTGTCATTTCCGGAAAAATTTCTGTATAAAATCGTTGCCATTATGCCGATTCT
Organism: Oscillospiraceae bacterium; assembly: GCA_017396055.1. Classification (GTDB taxonomy): domain Bacteria; phylum Bacillota; class Clostridia; order Oscillospirales; family Ruminococcaceae; genus Faecivivens. Next base: position 10,369 of record JAFQND010000180.1, on the reverse strand, counting down.
GCGGTATAATATAAAAATCCGAAAAATGATTTTGTCACAGACAAAGGAGAAATACTATGTACGCAGATCTGATGGATTCTATTGGCTTTATCGCCGGATATGATGCCGAAGTTGCCGAGGCCATGGGCACCGAGCTTGCCCGTCAGCGCCGCAATATCGAGCTGATCGCCAGTGAAAATATCGTTTCCCCCGCTGTTATGGCAGCCATGGGAAGCATTCTGACCAACAAATACGCCGAGGGCTATCCCGGAAAGCGCTATTACGGCGGCTGTGAGTGTGTTGACGTGGTGGAGGAAATTGCCCGCAAACGCGCCTGTGAGCTGTTCGGCGCCGAGCACGCCAATGTGCAGCCTCACTCCGGCGCACAGGCTAACCTGGCCGTTTATTTCGCACTGCTGCAGCCCGGCGACACCATTCTGGGCATGAATCTGGCAGCGGGCGGTCACCTGACCCACGGTTCTCCCGCCAATATGTCCGGCAGCCATTACAATATCGTCCCCTACGGCGTAGGCGATGACGGCCGCATCGATTATGAGCAGCTGATGGAGCTGGCCATGACCCATAAACCCAAACTGATCGTTGCCGGCGCCTCTGCTTATCCCAGAGTGATCGATTTTGCAAAATTCCGCGAGGTTGCCGATGCATGCGGCGCTTATCTGATGGTCGACATGGCCCATATCGCCGGCCTTGTTGCAGCAGGTGTCCACCCCTCTCCCGTTCCCTACGCCGATGTGGTCACCACCACCACCCATAAGACCCTCCGCGGTCCCCGCGGCGGCATGATCCTGTGCAGAGAAGAACTGGCCAAGAAGATCGACAAGGCTATCTTCCCCGGCACCCAGGGCGGCCCTCTGATGCATGTTATCGCTGCAAAAGCAGTCTGCTTCGGCGAGGCGCTCTCTCCCGCATTCAAAGAATACCAGCAGCGTATCGTCGACAATGCCCAGGCACTGGCCAAAGGCCTGCTCAAGAGAGGTATCGATCTTGTCAGCGGCGGCACCGACAACCATCTGATGCTGGTCGACCTGCGCAGCACCGGCATCACCGGCAAAGAACTGGAGAAAAAGCTGGACGAGGTCTATATCACCGCCAACAAGAACGCTATTCCCAACGATCCCCAGAGCCCCTTTATCACCTCCGGTGTCCGTCTGGGTACTCCTGCCGTTACCACCCGCGGCATGGTTCCCGCTGACATGGACGTTATCGCCGAGTGCATTTATCTGACCGCCACCGATTTCGAGGCTTCCAAAGAGAAGATCCGCGGCATGGTCGAGGAACTCTGTGCAAAGTATCCCCTGTACGAATAAGAACAAAAACGCCTTCCCGGTTGGGAAGGCGTTTTGCTTTCAGAGGATAAATCCCATTGCTTCAAGGGCGGCCATTTCTTTTTTGTTCTGTTCTTCCATTCTGCGGTCATCCTCTTCTGTTTTGGCTTCATATTCCGGGTAACCTTCTGCCTGTGCTTTGTTTTTGCTGACTTCGATGACTCTCAGAGGTTTTCCCAACCGTTCGCACTGTTCGATAACGTGCTGTGTACCGTGGGATTTTCCGTCCCAGAAAGCAATGACCAGATCGGCATACCGGATGATCTGAATATTCCGTTTCAGCGGCGCTGCCCGTCCGTAGCGTTCAAATTCCGGCAGAAACTCAGTCAGTTCCAGACCGTGCTGCTGTGCATATTCGCGGGCGCACTGATCAATGCCCCGGGCACCGCCGGAGACGATCTCGGTGGTGATGCTGGGGATAAACTGGTCGATGTTTTCAATGGTACAGGTACGCGAACCGATGACAGCAACTTTCATATTGAACACTCCCTAAGAAAAAATTAGATATACCATATATCTATTTTTAACATTATACCACATTTCGGATATAAAATAAACACATAATATATCTGAAACGAGGTGGGAATATGGCGGTAAAAAGTGTTTCAATCCGTATTGAAGAAGAAATGCTGAAAAAGCTTTCTTATGTTGCAGATTACGAAGGGCGTTCCTTGAACAGCCATGTTCTTGTCCTTATTCGAGAGAGTATCAAGGATTTTGAGGAAGAGCACGGTTTGATCACAGATAATATCTCACCGTCTGACAACGTCAAACCCGCAGGCAAAAATTGAATACGAAACCCCCGGTCATTTCGGCCGGGGGCTCTGTTTTTATCCGGGTATTACCTGCCGGCGATTTTCAGCGGCTTATGCTGCTTTTCGCACTGTGCGATGAAATCATCGGTCTCCGGGATGCTGCTGTCGGGAAAGAGCACAACACTGTCGGCATAGTCTATGGCGCGCATAAAGTGCTCCATGATGGCTAATGGGCCGAAAAATTCGAACTCAATGTAAAATTCCGTGAGTTTTATACCATGTGTATTGACATAGCGGAGAATGCAGTCATGGGTCCCCCACGTGCCGGCAGGAATGATCTCGTCGGTCCCCGCAGGAAGATGAGCCGTGATATCGGCGTCGGTAAGGGTGGACGGACCGATCAGAGCAACTTTCATAGGTACACTCCTTTATTCGACCCAACGTTCCATCTCTTCTCCGGGTTCTTCAAAAAGACGCTCCAGCTTGGCAAGAAGTCCTTCATCCACGAAATAGTCATGGCTTTCTCCGGCGAGAACGGCGGCATTACGCTTTTCAATGCGGCGCTTCCACTCCTCATGCGGGACAGAGAGGTAAGTCCATTGGGTTTTGATCTTTTCGGCGGAAAAATATTCTCCGACCTCTGTGCGATAGGCTGCCGACCAGAAACCCCAGTCCAGGATCACGTTGGTGCCGGTGCGGACGATTTCGGCCGCTTTGTGCAGAAGATACCGCCGGATACGGGAGGTCATTTCATCGTGCTTTTCACCGAGATCGTTGCCGAAAAGTGTCCACGTGACTTCGTCGCAGGAGAGAACGACAGCATTCCGGCTTTCCGCCAGCTTTTTTGCAAGAGTTGTCTTGCCGGAACAGATTTTTCCGCAGATCAGATATACTTTTGCCATGTCAGATCTTTTTGGCGGGGGAGATGTCATTGAGCAGAACGCCGTCAACGCCCATTGCCTGCCATTTTCTCAGGATCTCGGGGCTGGAATAGGCAAAGCCCAGCTCGTCATTGTTTGCCATGATCCAGAGCCCTTTTCCGGAGGAGAGAACGGCATTCACCCGTTCGTCGGTCATCCACTGCTCCCACAGACGGATATAGTCGGCGCCGGCGGCGATGAATTCCTCGGCATTTTCCTCTTTCCGCATGAAGGCAAGCACTTTTGCAGCGGGGTAAACATCTCTGATGACGGCGATGTCGGCAGATTCCTGTACACCGAAGACGACTTTGTCCAGATAGTCATGCTTTTTCAGCAGCTCGAGAAGAATGGGCAGCTTTTCGCCGCTTTCTTTGATGTGCAGCAGGATGGGTGCGACACCGCTTTTCAGATAATCCTCCAGCAGGTGAGAGCAATATCCGGGTGCGTCGGCATGGCGCAGGGCACGGAATTCGGCGGCGGTCATGTCACAGACCTGCTTATCCTCGCCGAAAACACGGCTGACGTTCAGGTCGTGGGAAACGGCGACAACGCCGTCTTTGGTAAAGCGGGTGTCGACTTCGATCATGTCGGCGCCTTCGCTGAAAGCAAGAGCGGCAGACTGGACGGTCTGTTCGGGCAGGGTAGTGGGACCGCTTCTGTGGGCAATGATCTTCATACAATTTCCTCCTAAGCAAAACGGGTACACCTTGCGGCGTACCCGTTATTCATTATTCGATAGTCAGGTTTTTGGGGTGATGCTTTTTGATGGCAGCCTCGTTCAGAGTAACTTTCAGGCCGTCGGCCCAGTCGGTCTGGGTGCTGATGAACTCGTCGCCCTTGAACTTGGAAAGGATAGTGACGCGCAGCTCGTCAAAGCCTTCGTCGTCCAGAGCCTGTTTCTGCCAGATATAGATGCAGTTGGTATCTTCAGTCTTGCCGACATCGCCGGGAGCGGCAGCGAACAGGTCGTTGATCAGTGCTTCGGGGTAACCGGCATTGTTGTTCAGATATTCGGAAGTATCCTCGGCCTTGGGCTCGGCGCCTTCGATATTGCGGACCTCGTATTCGGCTTTGGCCTGTTCAAAATCGGCTCCGTTCTGGACCTTTTCGTAGAGGTCTTCGGCTTCTTCCTGTACTTTTTTGAGATCGTCGCCGGTCAGGGGAGTATAGCTCTCGCTGAGCAGAGGGATGACCACATAGGATGCTTTGACATAATCGGACTCGAAAATCTTGCGCAGCTCTTCTTCGGGAACTTCCTGTTCGCCGCCCTCGCCGTAGATGGCATCAAAGACCTTCAGCTGTTTTTCAGTGTTGGTAAAGATGCTGGTGAAAGAAGCGCGGCCGCATCCCTCGGCTTCATATTCGCTGCCGGCATAAGCCCAGAAGGAGTCGATGTAGGCATTCAGCGAAGCCTGTTCTTCGGCAGTGAAGGAAAGGCCCATCTCGTCGAATTTCTCTTCGATGGCAAGATAGCGGCGTGCCAGCTCTTCGGCAGTATTCTGTACCCAGGTAAGGCCGTTGACGCCGTCGAGAGTCATATCCTTGACAGCCAGATTGGCATCATATCCTTCGGCAGAACCGACCTGCTGCATGGCTTCGATGGTAAAGCCGATATACATGCCAGAGGTGACTTCGGCAGTGGCGGAGCGATGGGTCCAGGCGGTATCACCGCAGCCTGCAAAAGAGGCGACCATAGCGGCGCAGAGGATGCCGCTCATACATTTCTGAAAACGATTCACGTTGATTCTTCCTTTCATGACAGCCCTTCCGGGCAGGGTTCTTTTTATTATACATGATTTTGTACCGCTTGTCCAGTAAAGCAAAAATAATTCACAAAAGGTTCGCGGAGCAGCCAAAGACCACCCTGTGAAAATTGATTTTTTTCTTTTTGAGCACCGTATAAAAACAAAGGTTCAGCGGATAGAAAATAAATCGGAAAAGATGCCGGACGGCCAAATGTCAAAAACTTATGGCAGCTATGGTAAAATCGAAACTGAACCTTGAAAAAAACAAGTTTGATTGTACAAAAGAAAATTTATCAAGGAAGCATATATAAACTGAAGTGTTCCTCAACAAAATTAAACACAAAACTCTATGAATCGTTTATAATAGAAGCAAGGACAATGAGGCCGGGCTTTGCCCTGCCCAAAATGAACCTATGACCTGTACGAAAGGAACGAATGCACATGATCAAGGTTGCTACTCCCAGCAGAATCTGCCTCTTCGGCGAGCATCAGGACTATCTGGGCCTGGAAGTTATCGCCTCCGCCATCAATCTCCATTTCTCCACCAAAGCCGTTAAGCGTGACGACTCCCTGCTGAAGATCAAGATCCGCGACAGCTCTATCGGTGAGCTCGGCGCCACCAATGACGAAGGCAAGTACGAGGAGATCATCCTTGACGCCGCTGTCGAGCAGGTTTACGAGAAACCCCGTGACTACTTCAAGTCTATCGTCAACGTTGTAAAGCGCGAAGGCTTTGCCGTTCCCGGTGCCGACATCATCATGGACTCCACCATCCCGATCGGTAAGGGCATGTGCTCTTCCACCACCATGGTTATGGCTCTGACCGCTACTCTGGTCGCTCTGTGCGATCCCGAGGCTGCCCGCGACAAGCGCCGCATGGCTTATCTGGCATGGAAGGCTGAGGTTCAGGAGTTCAACGAGCCCGGCGGTATGATGGACCACTATGCTTCCGCTCTGGGCGGTCTGACCCACATGGACTTCCGCACCGGTCAGTGTGAAGCTGAGCCCGTCGAGCTGAATATGCCCGGCTGCTACATCCTGTTTGACTCTCTGCAGGACCGCGACTGCACCAAGGTTCTGGCAAAGGCCAAATTCCCCACTCTGGACGGCATTGCTGCTCTGTCCAAGTACGGCGTCACCTCCATCCGTGACTTCTATGATCATCCCGAACTGTGCGAGCATCTGGACGAGGTGGACGAGTTCAACCGCGCCCGCGTTATCGCCAACATCAACGACTACCGTCTGCAGCGTGAAGCTCTCGAGCTGATCAAATCCGGCGCAATGACCGACGAAAAGCTGGGCGCTATGCTGAGCGAGCATCAGGCTAACCTGCGCGACGGTCTGGGCATCTCTACTCCCGCTATCGACAAGATCCTTGAGACCGCTATCGCCAACGGCGCTTACGGCGGTAAGTTCAACGGCGCAGGCGGCGGCGGATGCCTGTACGTTTACGCTCCTCTGGACAAGGCCGATCAGATCTGCGGCGCTGTCAAAGAGCTGGGCTATCCCTCTATGATCCTGAAGAAGGACGACAACGGTCTGACCGTTACCGTCGAGGAATAATCAACCCCCTGAACAAAATTTATATTTGAAGGAGATCGATCATCATGAAAGCAATTATTCTGGCAGCCGGCAAAGGCAAGCGTCTTCTGAGCGAACAGCACGATATGCCCAAAGTAATGCGTGAAGCACTGGGCAAGCCCCTGCTGCGCTATGTTGTTGAGAACCTGTCCTTCATCGAGAAGAAGGAAGACATCGTTATCGTCGCCGGCTACAAGAAGGAGAAGGTATTTGAGGCCTTTGCTGACGGTTACGCCTTCGCTGTTCAGGACGAGCAGAAGGGTACCGGCCACGCTGTAAACTGCGCTAAGGACCTGTTCGTTGATTACGACGGCCCCGTTCTGGTCTGCTACGGCGATATGCCCATGTTCAAGAAGAGCACCTACGAGAACCTGGTAAAGGTCCATGAGGAAGCTGGCAACGACTGCACCATCCTGACCGGCGTTACCGACCGCAAGCTGGCTTACGGCCGCATCGTCCGTGACGAGAAGGGTGACTTCGTCGGTGTAGTTGAAGACCGTGACTGCACTCCCGAGCAGAAGCTGATCAACGAGCTGAACGTTGGTATCTATGTCTTTGATTCCAAGAAGCTGTTCCCCTGCCTGGGCGAACTGAAGAGCAACAACGCACAGGGCGAGTACTACCTGACTGACGTTCCCTCCATCATGATGAGCAAGGGCTACAAGATCGGCACCTACTCCACCCATGACGGCAACGAGATCCTGGGCGTCAACACTCCCGAAGAGCTGGAGATGTGCGAGTCTCTGCTGAGCAAATAATCGGTAAGGCAAACTGACACTAAAGGAGGATCCCTGCGGGGGTCCTCCTTCCCAAGAAAGGCTGGAAAATCAAATGATCAAATTCGGTACCGGCGGTTTCCGCGCCGTCATCGGTGAAGATTTCACCAAGCAGAATATCGAGCTTCTGGCTCAGGGTCTGGCCAACATGATGAAGGATCAGGGCGTTGAGAACGATCCTGTTGCCATCGGCTATGACCGTCGTTTCCTGTCCGATATCGGCGCAAAATGGCTGTCTGCTGTTCTGGCTGCCAACGGCATCAAAGTTCACTTCATCAACGTTGACGTTCCCACTCCCGTCGTTATGTACACCGTCAAGCAGAACGGTTCTCACTACGGCATCGCCATCACCGCTTCCCACAACCCCGCTGAGTACAACGGCATCAAGGTCTTCACCCTGGGCGGCCGCGACGCAGCCAAGGAAGTTACCGACGAGCTGGAAGGTTATATCGAGAAGCTGACCCCCGCTGATGTCAAGACCGGCACCTTCGAGAAGGGCCTGGCTGACGGCATCATCGAGTACATCACTCCCGTCAACGACTACATCGACTCCATCCTGGGCTTCATCGATCAGGACATCATCAGAAAGAGCAACCTGCGCGTTCTGCTGGATCCCATGTTCGGCGTTTCCCAGACCTCTCTGCAGACCATCCTGATGACCTGCCGCTGCACCGTTGACGTTATGCACGGTGAGCACAACCCCCTGTTCGGCGGCCGTCTGCCTGCTCCTTCTGCCAAGGGCGTTTCCCATCTGGCTCTGAAGGTCGTTGAAGGTGGTTACGACCTGGGTATTGCTACCGACGGCGACGCTGACCGTATCGGTCTGATCGACTCCGAAGGTAACTACATCCATCCCAACGATATTCTGGCTCTGCTGTACTACTACCTGGTCAAGTACAAAGGCTGGAAGGGCGACTGCGTCCGTTCTATCGCTACCACCCATCTGATGGACCGCATGGCTGCTGACTTCGGCTTTACCAGCCACGAAGTTCCCGTAGGCTTCAAGTGGGTATCCTCCAAGATCGACGAAGCTGACGCTGTTATCGGCGGCGAGTCTTCCGGCGGCCTGACCGTTCGCGGCCACATCTCCGGTAAGGATGGCGTTTATGCTGCTGCTCTGCTGGTTGAAATGATCTGCGCTATCGGCAAGCCCCTCAACGAGATCCTCAAGGAGATCAAGGATACCTACGGCCACTGCGATATGAGCGAGTTCGACACTCACTTCTCTTACGAGAAGAAGGACGAGCTCAACCACACCCTGTTCGTCGAGAAGAAGCTGCCTGACTTCGGCATCGAGATCGAGAAGGTCTCTTATGATGATGGCTGCAAGGTATACTTCAAGAACGGCGGCTGGATCATCTGCCGCTTCTCCGGCACCGAGCCTCTGATCCGTATCTTCTGCGAGCAGGAGACCTATGAGCGCGCTGTCGAGATCACCGGCATCATGCGCGAGTTCCTCGGCCTGTAATTCACAGCCTGAAAACCCGAAAGGGCAGCGGAAACGCTGCCCTTTTTCAATGTCCGGCGCATTTATGTAAAATTTTTGTTTCCCGTTGACAAAAGTGTCTGTATACCGTATCATTATATAGATAGCCGTCTGTTCATAAAACATTTACAATACATTTTGCAACTTTTTGGGCTTAAAGCGGCAATTATATCATGGAAGAAACAAGTCTTCCGTCCGAAAGGACCTAATTTTGAAAAGGATGTGTCAATTTGAAAAAAATTCTCTCTCTGCTGCTTTGCGGTGTAATGGCTGTCTCCATGTTCGCTTCCTGCGGTTCCAAGAAGGAAGAGGCTCCCGGTTCTTCTGTTCCTGCTGCTGATCCTGTTCCCACCGCTACCGCTGAAGAAGTATTCGCTGCTATCGACGCTGCTTTTGTCGATCAGTTCGGCGACCTGGGCGCTACCGGAGCTATCTCCAACATGCCCATGGATGTGGACGATACCGTTCTTTCCGAGAAGTTCGGCATCGATCCCGCTGATGTTGAAAGCTATAAGGGCCAGATCGCCGGTATGATGACCAACTGTGATATGCTGGTCGTTGTCAAGGCCAAAGAAGGCAAGATCGACGCAGTTGTTGCAGGTCTGGAAAAGGGCAAAGCCGATCAGGTCACTCAGTTCGAGTTCTATCCCGTAGCAGGCAATGACCTTCGTCTGGAAGCTTCCAAGATCGTTACCAACGGTGATTATGCCGCTCTGCTGATGGTCGGTGTTGTTGACGAGGATGCTCCCGACTTTACCGATGACGTCAAGATGGCTGAAGATGCCTTCAATACCGCTATTAACGACAGCGCAAAATAATTTTCCGGTTTCATATGGGAATGAGAGCCCGCGGCCTGTCCGCGGGCTTTTCCGCTAAAAGCTATTTTACGATTACCCGGCAGAGCCGGTTTTGAGAGGTCGATACCATGGTCTTCAGCAGTATCATGTTCCTGTTCCGGTTTTTGCCGATCGCGTTTCTGATTTATTATATCGTCCCGAAGAGATTCAAAAACCTCGTTCTGCTGGTTGCGAGTCTGATCTTCTATGCATGGGGCGAGGTGAAATATCTTCCCATTATGTTCGCGTCGATCCTTGTGGACTATGGCTGCGGACAGGGCATCAAACGCTATGGGCAGAATCCGAAGCTGAGAAAGATGTTCCTGATCTTTTCGATGGTGTTCAATTTGGGCATGCTGCTCTTCTTCAAGTACACCAACTTCTTCATGGACAATATCGGCGGGATCCTCGGCACCGAGCTGCCTCATCTGGGACTGACGCTGCCGCTGGGCATCAGCTTTTATACCTTCCAGACCATGAGCTATACCATCGATGTTTACCGCGGCAATGTGGAGGCTGAGGACAATATCATTGATTTCGGCGCTTTCGTCGTTCTGTTCCCCCAGCTGATCGCCGGTCCCATCGTCAAGTATACCGATGTGGCGAAAGAACTGAAAGAACGTACCATTACCCTTGATCAGATCAACCACGGTGTCCGGTTGTTCATCATGGGTGTCGGCAGTAAGGTGCTGATCGCCAACAACGTAGGCGCCCTCTGGACCGAAGTGGAAGGAATGGCTGTAGCCGACATCTCCTCTCCGCTGGCATGGCTGGGTGCACTGGCCTTCTCGCTGCAGATCTATTTTGACTTCTCCGGTTATTCACTGATGGCCATCGGTCTCGGCCATATGCTGGGCTTCCGATTCCCCCAGAACTTCAACTATCCCTATATGTCGACGAGCATCACCGAATTCTGGCGCCGCTGGCATATGACCCTCGGCTCCT
>JAFQND010000179.1 GCA_017396055.1 Oscillospiraceae bacterium | reverse complement strand
AGGGAGCCTGCGAACAGGGGATAATTCTGACTCAGCACCTCGGTGGTCACGGTCACTGCCTCGCGGGATTCGGCGGAGATCACGTGCTTGTTGTCAAGATCCTCTGCCAGACAGCTCGCTTCGGCTTCCAGCTGGGACATAGCAGCCAGTGCTTTTGCGGAGGAAAGATATCTGGGAGTCGTAAAGAGGTTCTGTTCGTTTTTCTTGCTGGCGGAGTAAACGATGCGGAACATCCGGTAGACCGAGAGCATCAGAAAATCGGAGACAGCGGTGGTCAGCTCTTTGGAACCCAGCTTCTGAAGCAGATCAAACAGGATGTTCAGCGAGTTGGAGATCAGCTTTTTGTTCAGCATGGGCAGGATACCTGCCATGCCGCCGCGGGTCATGTTGCCTTTGCCGGCCTGTTCGGGCTCGGGAATGTCCTGTACCTGCAGGGTGGCGCCGCTGCGCTCGGGCGAGCAGCCCAGCATATAGTCGCAGGAAACTTCGTAGTATCTGGAAGCGCGGACCACAAAGTCCAGACCGCATTCGCGGATGCCGCGCTCATAGTGTGAAAGCAGTGCCTGTGATATTCCTAATTCAGTTGCGGCCTGTTTCTGACTGATCCCGCGCTCTCGCCGGAGCAGAGTCAGTATTCTGGGGAAATCCGAATTCATTTACCGCGTCCTCCATCTCATGTCGTCTCATATCATGTCTGCAAAATCCCGTAAAATAAAGGGCAAGAAAGCCCGTACGGCAGGTTTAGCGGTATCCGCCGGCGGGCACAGTGATTTTGCTATATCATTTTCGGTTTGACCGGCCCATAAGGACCGCCAAAATTCTGCCTGTCAGAGATGTCGAAGCGTGTAAAAAAGACAGGTCAACGTAATGTAAATTATAGCGCATAGCCTACAATTTGTAAAGGGTTTTCGGAGCAAAACAAAAATTTTGTCGAATATGATATGAATAAATGCTTAAATTTCGGCACTGCCGTTGTTTTTAACTGAAATCCTGCGCTATAATATACAAAAAGCCCATAACAAAAAAGAAATCCGCCGGATACAGCAATGTTTTCTGAGGTATTTCGGGGGAAATCCGGTTTGCTCTTTTCAAACAGACGGAAATGGAGTATAATAAAAAGAAGTTATCTGTGTCAGTAAAAGACACGCCGCATAAGGAGGATATCCGATGATCGATTATAAGCTTTATGTGATCCGGCACGGTATCACAAAAGGTAATCTGGAAGGACGCTATATCGGCTCGACCGATCTGCCGCTCTGTCCCGAAGGAGAGGAGCAGCTGAAAAAGCTGCAGCAGGAAAGGGAATATCCCGAAGTGAAAAAAGTCTATACCTCTCCGATGCAGCGCTGTCTTGACACGGCCGAGGTCCTGTATCCCGACAGTCACATTCAGCTCATTCCCGAACTGAAAGAATATGATTTCGGCATTTTTGACGGCAAAAAGGCCGAGGAACTGAAAGATAACGAAGACTTTCTCCGCTGGGCCGCTTCCGGTATGAAAGAGGCTCCCGAAGGCGGCGAGTCGATGGAAAATTTCCTGCGCCGGTGTGAAGACGGATTTATCAAAGTGGTAGAGGACATGATGCGAAACCGCATCACAGAAGCTGCTCTGATCGTACACGGTGGTGTGCTGATGAATCTGATGGCATCCCATGCCTATCCCCAGCGGGAGCCGGTGTACTGGCAGGCTGAGCCCGGTGAGGGTTATACGCTGCTGATCACTCCTCAGATCTGGCACCGCGGCCAGGTGGTCGAAGCGTTCGACCCCATTCCTTATTCCAGAGAAGAACAGCCCGAGCCCTCTTTCTACGAGTTCTTTGATCTTTTGGAAGATCTGGACGATGTGGACGAGGAGGATTTTGAATGAGCAGATTCAATGCGGTGCTGCGAAAAGATGCACGCCGTTGTCTGAAAGGACGATGGGGCAAGGCTGCCGCCGGCACGCTGTTTCTTTCCGGTATCTGTGCGATCGTGATGCTGCTGGAAGAGTTCGGGATGAATGCGCTGAGTCTTTTCGGTAAAGAACTGCAGGTGCCGTTTCTGGCGGTGCCCGTCACATCTGCACAATCGGTGCTCAGCATCCTGTTCGGGGTGTTGAGTGTTCCCGTTCTGGCGCCGCTCTGTGTCGGCATGCAGAAATGGTATTTCCGTCTGGCAGACGGTCCTACCCCTGACCTGAGGATGATTTTTGACTATTATGCGGATGGCCGCCTCTATGGAAAAGCGTTGTGGCTTACGCTGAATGTTTTTCTTCGGACGGCGGTATTCGGCGCACTGATGGCGCTGCTTCCGGCAGGCATCCGGACGGCACAGCTCTGGGTCTCCGGTTTTGATTCTGCCGCCGCCGCCGTGGGAGAAGCGCTGCTGTTTCTGCTCTTCGTGGTCATGACAGTTCTTTCGGCTGTGCTGACCCTCTGTTTTGGACTGCGGTATTTTCTGACGGTATATTATCTTGCCGGAGACGAGAATATCTCTGTCCGGCAGGCTGTACGCTGTTCGGTCCGGGCAATGAAGGGAATGAAGGGACAGGTTTTCTCTCTGATGCTGGGCTGGCTTCCGCTTTTATTGTGTTGTCTGCTTCTGGTGCCGGCGCTCTTCGTGCTGCCCTATTGCAACACGGCTCTTGCCATCAATGCCCGCTGGCTGATGGGCAGAGACGACCGGCTTCATCCGGCAGAGCCTTCCGTCGGGGAAGCTCCCTCTGTTTCGGCAGATACCATTGTTTTCTGACAGCATCTGAATATACAGTAAAGAAGGACTTTTTATGATTCGATCTGCAGCCGACGCCAACCGCGTCGTCATCAAGGTGGGTACCTCCACGCTGGCGCATTCCACCGGGCTTTTGAATATCCAGCGCACCGAGCGGCTGGTCAAGGTGCTGGCTGACCTGAAAAACTCCGGCAAGGAGGTCATCATCGTTACTTCGGGCGCCATCGGCGTCGGTATGGGCAAGGCAGGACTCAAAAGCCGCCCCACCGATATTCCCGGAAAACAGGCCTGTGCAGCCATTGGTCAGTGCGAGCTGATGTATTGTTACGACAAATATTTTTCCGAGTATAACCATGCGGTGGCGCAGGTGCTTCTGACCCATGATGTCATCGACAGCGAAGTCCGCAAGCAGAATGTTATCAACACCTTCCGGACACTTCTGGGCTTTGGTGTCATTCCCATCATCAACGAAAACGACACGGTCGCCGTTGAGGAGATCGCTTTTGGCGACAACGATACCCTTTCTGCCATCGTTGCGACCCTGACCGAGGCAGATCTTCTGGTCATTCTCAGCGACATCGACGGCGTATACGACTCGAACCCCCGCAAAAATCTCGACGCAAAACTGATCCCCCATATACCCGCCATCACGGATGAAGTCCGTGCTCTTGCGGGCGACCCCGGTTCTTCTCTCGGTACCGGCGGCATGATCACCAAGTTTTCCGCTGCCTCTATCGCGCTGGAAAAGGATATTCCGGTGGTCATCATGAACGGCTCTGCACCTGAAAAGCTGTATGAGCTGTTCGAAGGAAAACAGATCGGTACTTTTATCGGCTAAGGAGCAAGAGATGAAAAACATCAGAATTTCGATCCTCGGCGCGGGCAATATCGCCCACCGGATGGCAGACACTGTCAATGCCGTGGAAGGCGTAACGCTCAGGGCAGTGGCATCCCGCGACCTGAAAAAGGCAGAAGCTTTTGCCGAAAAGCACGGCGCTGAAAAAGCATTCGGTTCTTATGAGGAACTGTACAATGACCCCGACACCGATGTTGTCTATGTGGCAACGCCCCACAGCTTCCATTTTGAGCAGGCAAAGGCCTCTCTCCTGCACGGAAAACATGCGATCTGTGAAAAACCTATGACCATCAATGCCCGACAGGCAAAAGAACTCTTTGATATCGCTGGAGAGCGCGGTCTTTTTGTTTCGGAAGCCATCTGGACAAGATATATTCCCCTCGCCGAAGTACTCAGAGAGAAACTGACCGAAGGTGTGATTGGCGAGCCCCGCATCATGACCGCCAATTATGGTTTCAACAGCGATGCGCCCCGGATGATCGAGCCCTCGCTGGCAGGCGGCGCTCTTCTGGACCTGGGTATCTATCCGCTGACCGTTATCTCGATGGTCTTTGGCGAAGAGATCGAAAAGATCCAGACCTCCGGTGTGCTGACCGACAAGGGCGTTGATGCCCACAGCGTCACGCTCATCACCTTCAAGGACGGAAAGATGGCCACCATGATGACCTCCATCGACACCATCATGGACTCGAAAGTGATCATTTACGGCAGTGAAGGCCGTATCGAAATGAACTTTGTCTGCAACTGGGAGAGCATTGACATCTATGGTGCCGACGGCAGACTGAAAGAACGCATTCCCCGCGAACAGCAGCTGAACGGCTTTGAGTATGAAGTGGCTGCCATGGCGGAAGCCATCCGGGAAGGAAAACCTGAAACCGAAAAAGTTCCCCGTGCTTTGCTTGTACGGATGATGGAGCGGATGGATGCCCTCAGATCCGCGTGGGGAATGAGATATCCCGGTGAAGACTGAAAGAAGGAAATGACCATGACAACTATCGAACAGCTGGGGGCAAGAGCAAAGGCTGCAAAAGCTGCCATCGCCGCTGCTTCGACCGGTAAAAAGAACGAATGCCTGGAGAAAATGGCCGATGCACTGTGGGCCGAGCGGGCATATCTGATAGCCGAGAACGAAAAAGACCTTGCCGCCGGCAGAGCAAACGGTATGAACGAGGGACTTCTGGACCGGCTGGCACTCAATGAAAAGAGAATTGCCGGCATCTGTGACGGATTGCGTCAGGTGGCGGCTCTGGATGATCCTGTGGGTATTATCGACAGCGGCTGGACCAGACCCAACGGCCTGAGGATCGTCAGAACGAGAGTCCCCATGGGCGTGGTCGGCATCATTTACGAAAGCAGACCTAATGTCACCGCCGACGGCGCGGCGCTCTGTCTGAAATCGGGCAATGCCTGTATCCTGCGCGGCGGCAAGGAGGCCATCCGTTCCAACAAGGCGTTGGCGGATATCATGCGCAAAGCTATCGAGAGCTGCGGACTGCCTGCTGATATTCTTCTTCTGGTGGAAGATATCTCCCGTGAAACTGCCACCGCTATGATGAAGCTGAACGGATATCTGGACGTACTGATTCCCAGAGGCGGAGCGGGTCTGATCCGCTCGGTCGTACAGAATGCTACCGTACCGGTCATCGAGACCGGCACCGGCAACTGCCATATCTATGTTGAAAAGACCGCTGATCCCGAAATGGCGCTGAATATTCTCGAGAATGCCAAAACCTCCCGCATTTCTGTCTGCAATGCGGCGGAATCGCTGCTGATTGACGAGGAGGCTGCCGAAAAGCTGCTGCCCCTGATGAAAGAGCGGCTGGATAAATACAGCGTCACCTGGTACGGCTGCGAACGCACCCGTGAGATCCTTCCCGGTATTCTGCCGGCGGGGGAGGAGGAGTTCGGCAAAGAATTTCTCGATTATGCGATCTCCTGCAAGGTGGTCTCCGGCGTGGACGAAGCCATCGCGCACATCGCCCGCTACAGCACCGGTCACAGCGAAGCGATCATCACCAATGATCTTTCCGCTTCGGAGAAATTCCTCGACCGGGTGGACTCTGCGGCTGTTTACGTCAACGCTTCCACCAGATTCACCGACGGCGGTGAATTCGGCTTCGGTGCCGAGATCGGCATCTCCACCCAGAAGCTTCATGCCCGCGGTCCCATGGGCCTCGCGGAACTGACGACGATGAAATACAAAGTTTACGGCAGCGGTCAGATCCGCTGACAGGAGGAAAACCCTTGAGCAAAGCAAAATCTTCTTCCAAAAAGATGATGGTATTCGGTGCGGTGGTACTGGTGTTCGCTCTGATCGGCCTTGTTTCCACCGTATTGTCGGCAGCCAGAGGCATCGCCGGCCTTCTGGATAACTCCAAACAGAAAGAGGAGTTCGAGTGGCTGATCACACCGGTGGTCATGCAGGACCCTTCGTCTTTTGAGAATCCCGACAAAATGACCAACACCACCATCATCACCGCCGGTGTCTGGCGGCTGATCATGAACGAGGATATCAGCAGATATCCCGCGGACGATTTCAATTTTGTCACCGTTCCTCAGAGCGATATCGAGGTGCAGATCAAATCTTTGTTCGGCGATGTATCCTATGTCCATGAGACTGTCGGCGATACCGAGCTTCTGATCACCTATGATTCCGAGAACAAGTGCTACATCTTCCCGGCGGTACCCCATGTCATGCCCTATACACCCGATGTACAGGAGATCAAAGTTGGCGAGAATGGCAATGTCACCCTGACCGTAGGCTATATCCCGCCCGGTCTTGTCTGGGAAGGCGATACCGACGGCCGAAAATATCAGCCCGAACCCGATAAGATCATGGAATATGTGCTGACTCCCGGTGCGAACAAGGACGAATACCGTATTTATTCCATCAGCAACGTCGCTACCGGACAGGACCTGCACAACAATATGGTCGGTCCTTCCATCGAGTCGTCCAGCCAGCTTGTACCCTCTGAGCCGGAGGAAGAGAGCGAAGCTGTGGAAGATCCCTTCCTGCCTCCTTCCGAAGAGAGCGGGGAAGAGAGTGCTCCCTCCGATGAGGTTTCCGACGCTGTACCCGAAGGTTCTTCCGAAGAAAGCACCGCAGAGCCCTCTGAGGAAGAATGATGCTTAGTCTGTATGTGCCTTCTTTCGATGAACTGGATTTCCGTCAGGCACTTTATGCCGATCCGGAGACGATGACCTATAACCGCGGTTATGATCCTTTTCCGGGCTATGACCCCGTCAGCGGCGTGATCGATTTCTCCCGCGACCGATGGGAAAGCTGGGCTGAAAAATGGCTTGACAGAGAGCCTGAGCGGTTTTACGCCTATCTGCAGCGGGAAGACGGTGTTTTTGTCGGTGATGTCTGTTTCTATGTCACGGGCAGAGAGGGCGAGCGGATGATCGGCATCGTTATCCATTCGGCTTACCGTGGAATGGGCTACAGCGAAGAGGGACTGCGGCTGCTCATCGGGCGGGCATTTTCCCATAAGGAGATCTGTTCGCTCCGCAACGAGTTTGAGGTCCATCGGAAAGCTGCGCTGCATATTCACGAAAAAGCCGGCTTTGCCGTCGCGATGACCGGTGAGGATGCGGTGCTTACCCTGAAAAGATAAGAGAAAGGTCTCCTTAGGGAGACCTTTTTTTGTTTGACACTGCTTTCCGGTCGTGATACAATGAAGAAAAAACGAGAGGACGGTCTTTATGGCTTATTATATCGGTGTCGACATCGGCACTTCCGGTACC
The DNA here is from genome assembly GCA_017396055.1 of Oscillospiraceae bacterium. Taxonomy (GTDB): domain Bacteria; phylum Bacillota; class Clostridia; order Oscillospirales; family Ruminococcaceae; genus Faecivivens. The sequence continues at coordinate 4,825 of JAFQND010000179.1, read as the reverse complement.
AAAACGGTGCTTTTTGATAAACTGGGCAACATCATCGCTTCCGCACTGGAGGAATATCCTCTCTATCAGCCTCAGAATGGCTATGCGGAACAGGATCCCGCCGATTGGTGGAATGCTGCCAGAAACACCATCGCTGCCGTGATGAAGCATGTTTCTGCTGATGAGGTCAAAGGTATCGGCCTGTCGGGACAGATGCACGGCCTTGTCATGCTGGACGAGAAAGGTGAAGTGATCCGCCGTTCGATCATCTGGTGCGACCAGCGCACCGCCGCAGAATGTGCGGAGATCACTGAAAAGGTGGGCGCGGAGCGTCTGATCGAGATCACTGCCAACCCTGCGCTGACCGGCTTTACCGCCTCCAAGATCCTTTGGGTACGAAATCACGAGCCGGAAAATTATGCCCGCTGCCGGAAGATCCTGCTGCCCAAGGACTATATCCGCTATAAGCTGACCGGCGAGTTTGCCACCGAGGTCTCCGATGCCTCCGGCATGCAGCTTCTGGATGTGCCGGGCCGCTGCTGGTCGGAAGAGGTGCTTGAGAAGCTGGATATTGATATCGATCTCCTGGGCAAGGTCTATGAATCGCCCGATGTGACCGGTACCGTTACCGCCGAAGCGGCGGCTCTGACCGGTCTGAAAGAGGGCACTATCGTAGTGGGCGGTGCTGGCGACAACGCGGCAGCTGCGGTGGGCACAGGTGTTGTGGAGGACGGAAAAGCCTTTACGACCATCGGCACCAGCGGTGTTGTTTATGCCCATTCTTCTGCCATTTCCATCGACCCCAAGGGAAGAGTTCACACCTTCTGCTGTGCCGTTCCCGGTGCATGGCACATCATGGGAGTCACCCAGGGCGCCGGTCTTTCGCTGAAATGGTTCAGAGATAATTTCTGCTCTGCTGAGAAAGAGACAGCTGCCCTGATGGATACCGATCCCTATGTGCTGATGGACAAAGAGGCCGAAACTGTGCCCATCGGTGCTGATCGGCTGCTTTATCTGCCCTATCTGATGGGAGAACGCACTCCTCATCTTGACCCCGACGCAAGAGGTGTTTTCTTCGGCCTTTCTGCCGTTCACGGCAAAAAGGAGATGCTGAGAGCGGTCATGGAGGGCGTTGCCTTCTCGCTCAACGACTGTAAAAATATCATCGGCGGTATGGGCGTGCCTGTGGACGATATGATGGCCTGCGGCGGAGGCGGAAGATCTCCTCTCTGGCGGCAGATGCTGGCTGACCTGTACGGCTGTCCCGTCAAAACGGTGGACTCCAAAGAAGGTCCGGCTCTCGGCGTCGCGATCCTTGCCATGGTGGGCGCAGGGGAATATGCTTCCGTTGCAGAAGCCTGCAGAGCCATTATCCGCACCGATAAGGTACAGGAACCGGTTGCCGGAAACTCTGAGGCCTATGCGCCCGTGTACGAACTCTATACAAAGATCTACCCCGCACTGAAGGAGAATTTTGCCGCCCTTCAGAAGCTTTGAAAGGAGAAAATATGCTCGAATTCAAATATGATACCCAGCTGCTGATTGAGGGAACCGATCTGGATGAAGAGACCATCTGGGACTATTTCACCTCGCATTTTGAGGGCGATTGCCTGCTGGCAGTGGGAGATGAGGAACTGATCAAGATCCACTTCCACACAAACGAACCCTGGAAGGTGCTGGAATACTGTGCTTCTCTGGGCGAGATCCATGATATCGTGATCGAGGATATGGATCGTCAGGCGAGGGGACTGAAGGGCTGATGAAAATTCGTCTTGTTCCCAAAAAGAAAAAGACTCCCGCGTTGAAAAAGGGTACGTTTTTCAAAAGCTGCCGTTTTTCCGGCGAGGATGTCCTGGTCGATTACGATACCGGAACTGAGAGCCCTGTAAAGGTCTGTCTGTTTGATGCGCTCGGACATTTTATCGATGACGCAAAAGACCCTCGCGGCACCCTTCGTATCCCCGGTGCCCGGGCGGAAAAAGACGCCGGTGCCTATCAGCTGTTCGTCCGCCTTGCGGACGGCGAAGAGTTCATGGAAGAGTTTTGCATAAGCTGACAAACAGCCCTGCCGCAAAGAGCCGGCGGGGCTGTTTCTTTACGGACAGCAGAATATTTTTTGATGTTTTACGGCGCACACTTGTCTTGCAAGAAATTTTTTTGGTGAAAATCACGAAAATTTCATATTTCTGTGGGGCATCCTGCTTCTTTACATTTTGCTGAAATATTGGTATTCTTAATATGACCAACTATTTCGATCACCCGTCGGGAGATCATCGAAACAGGAGATTATTTATGACGACTAAATGTTACACTCCGGCGACCGGTTATGTGCTGGAAGAGCTGGAAGTTTTTCTGCAGTCTCTGAAACTGGAATATGACAGAGGTATCACCTATACCGTCATCAAATGGGATGACGCCGGTATTGCCGCGACCGGTTCGCTGGAAGGCCGTATCCTGAAATGTGTTGCCGTCCGCCCAGACCTGAGAGGGACTGACCTTCTGCAGGAAGTGGTAAAGGAACTGACGGAAAAAGTCCATGAGGGCGGTCATGAACATGTTCTGCTGGTTACCCGTCCCATTCATGAAGAACGTTTTCAGGATATGGGATTTTATACCGTTGAAGAGACCGACCGCCTTGTGCTGATGGAGGATCGTGCCGGCGGCATTCAGGAGTGGGTGGCAGGTGTTCCTGCTGCCGGTGACGGTATCAAGGGCGTGATCTGTGCGAACTTCGACCCCATCACCAACGGACATCTCTATCTGATCCAGAAGGCACAGCTGCTTTGCGATAAGCTGTATCTGTTTGTGACCGATGATGAGAAATGCACCATCCCCGTGGCAGACCGTCTGGAAATGGTCCGCTCTGCGGTATCCAATATCCCCAATGTGATCGTCTGTCCCGCCGATGATTATCAGGTGGGCAATATCGGCGACCGGATCAGCTGTGAGCTGGATCTGAAGCTCTTTGCCTGTAAGATCGCCGCACCTCTGGGTATTTCCCACCGCTTTGTCGGTCAGGAGCCTTATTCGCCCATGACCGGAAAATATAATCTCTATATGAAAGAGATCCTGCCTCAGTACGGTATGTCGCTGGTGGAATTCTCCCGTCTGCGCGCCGGTGACAAGGGCTATTTCAGTTCGTCCACCGTCCGCCGTCTGTGGGAGGAAAAAGATTTCGAAGCACTGGCTGAGATGGTCCCCCATGCTGCGCTGGAGTATATGCAGAGCAACCGGCCTGCAGAAAAATAAGGAGAGAGAACATGTATCATTCTGACTGGCATATGCACACGATGGCGTCTTATGATGCCAAAACACGGATCAGTGATATTTTTGCCGCTGCCGAACAGCAGGGCATGACCGATTTCGGTATCACCGACCATGTGAACATTCCTTCCTGGTTCCATTATCTGCAGGAGTCGAGAGCACTTTTCGATGCACACAAAAGACCCGGTTTCCATTTCGGCGTTGAGCTGACCACCATCTCCGGCTATCAGGAGGAGTATGACCGCAAAAACGGCAATATCCTCGGCTATAAAGACCCCGAGGGTGTTCATCCCGTTGCCCTGCCCCTGACCGAGGAGGAGCTCCGCTCGGTACAGGTGGAATATGTGGTCGGTGCGGCGCACTGGGTGCTGGCTCCCTGCAAAAATATCCACGATGTGATCGCCGATTTCCATCGTCAGCAGATGATGCTGGCCAATGACCCCCGTGTCGATATCGTCGGTCATCCCTTCTGCATCACCGGAAAATATACCGATGACGACGGCAATGTTACCTGTTTTGACGATTTTGCGCTGGTGCCCCGTCATATGATCGAAGAATTCTTCGATGCCCTTCTGAAAAACGGCAAGTGCATGGAGATCAACCGCTGCTTTATGAACGGCGCGGCATACACCGAAAAGCTCCGCCGCGGATATATGGAGTTTGTCAAAGAAGCCTTTGACAGAGGTATCCCCATCACCTACGGCAGCGATAACCACGGTCCCGGCTATCCCGATGCACAGGCTCTTGTGGAAGAGTATCTGGGCAAGGTCGGCTTTAAGTCCGAAGATTTCTCGATGCCGAAGTTCAGAACCTACTGAGTCTGAAAGCGCTCCTTTCGGGGCGCTTTCTTTGTAAAGAAAAGGAGGGAAGTCATGTTGAAACTATGTCGTTATCTGCGCGGTTCCGGACGGTATATGGCGGGAGCAGTGGTTCTGAATCTGGCGTTTGCCGGGATGAATATTTTCTATACCGATATTTTCCGTCGTTATTTTGATAGTGTGCAGGGTGGAAATACCGGTCAGCTGATGATCTTTGTCGTCTCGCTGATTTCTCTGGAAGCACTGATGACGGTGACACATTACATTTCCTCTTATCTGTCAGAAAAGCTGCGCAGATGCACCGTGCGAAAGATTCAGGGTGCGGTTTTTGATCGATTTCTTCATGCTATGAGCAGCGAGATCGATAATCGTCCGGTGGGAGAATTGTCGGCACTTTTGTCCAATGATGCTTCTATCGCTGCATCGAGTATCTCTTCGTCAGCGGTGCGTTTTTTCCATCTGGTTACCCGTTTTCTCATTTATGCAGGTTACCTGATTCTGCTGAACTGGCAGATGGCGCTGATCACTCTGACAATCGGCCCGATGATGCTTTTGCTGGGGAAAATCTTTTCCGACCGGATCGAAAAGCAGACTTCTGCTCTGCGTCAGGCGGAGGCAGAATGTGAAAGTACCGTTGTTTCGGCTCTGCAGGCGCTTTCTTTTATCAAGCTGAATCGTCTTTCCGGATTTTTCAGCCGGAAATACCGCGCAGTCTGGGATGAGCGGGAGAGAAAACAGGCTGCTCATGATAAAATCAGTATTCT
>JAFQND010000178.1 GCA_017396055.1 Oscillospiraceae bacterium | reverse complement strand
CCATCATCGTACCGTTCAGTTTACCCGTCCCGTCAGAGAGGGAACGGTCGCTCCCGACCTGCAGTTCCAGTTCCGGCTCTGTGCCGTTGCCTGCGGTCTTGGCGAGATCGGCTACAGCAAGATGCTGCTGACTCCCGAGTTCGGCCCGCTTCAGCGTCTTGCCTTTATTTTCACAGATGCCGAGCTGGAATATGATGAGATGTATAGCGGCGAACCTCTCTGCCGGCACTGTTATGCCTGTGTGCGGGAATGTCCCGGTCAGTGCATCTCGATGGAGAAAACTGTTCGCGTTGAGATCGACGGCAAGGTCTGCGAATGGGGCGATATCGATATGTGGCGCTGCTATGCCTTTTATACTCATGCCGGACGCTATTATAATCCCTTTGTTCCGAAAGAAGTCTTCGATGCCAATGAAAACGGGTCTCTCGATCTTCTTGAGGGAAAGACCGATGTTGCCGATGAACAGGAGATCATGAAGGTTTATACGGCCCTGCAGAAATATTTCCCCAGCTGGGTCGGCTATAATATGGCAAAATGCGGCGGCTGTATCCGCGGCTGTGTCAGTATGTTGGAAAAGAAGGGCGGCTGTCTGGAAGACCGCTTCAAAGAACCGCTCCGCACCGGCAAAGCCTGGAAAATGGACAGATAAGGAGGGGAGAATATGCTGACTTCCGAACTGATAAAACAAAAAGCCATTGAATATGGGGCCAGTGTCTGCGGCGTAGGCACGCTCGATCTTTTTGAAGGGGAAGATCCTTCCATGGATCCGAGATCCATTCTTCCGAATGCAAAGACGATAGTCGGTTTTGGTTTTGCCGTTCCCAGAGGCCTTTATCATCTGATGGCTTCAGGTACCCAGCATTACGGTTATACGACTCTCGGTGTCAAATACATCGATGAACAGTATGTTCAGATTTTCCTCAGCCGTATCTGCCGTCTGATCGAGGACGCCGGTTATGACGCCTGTCTCCAGCGAAGCGTTCCCAATCTCCGGCGCAAGGGCGACAAGACTACCAATCCTGAAGTGGCCGATACTTATGAACTGATCTATGCCTCTGCCGTTGCTCCCGGAAAACCCGTTCCCGATGTCATGATCGACTTCGGAAAGGCAGCAAAAGCCTGCGGACTGGGAGCACCGGGACTCAGCGGTCATATCCTTTCGCCGAAATACGGACCCTTCATCCGCTGGGCATTTCTCATTACCGATGCTCCCCTTGAAACGGATATGCCTGCAGAGGAACTGTGTGATCATTGCGGCCTTTGTGCCGAATCCTGCCCCGGACACGCCATTGATGAAAACGGTCTCGACAGCTGGCAGTGTGCCGTTTATTATAAGGGCGCCCACCGTTCCAATCCGTTCATGCCGGAGGATTTTCTTGCCGGCCATCCTGAGCGGGAGGCCATTCTGAACGGTGAAAAGCGTTTTGACGCCGAGTCCGCCAGAGCATTATACCCCAAACTGCATTTTCTGCCCGATACTCAGAGCGGGTATTCACCCTGTCTGTGCGGCAAGTGCTGTGACATCGCCTGCTGGAATCATCTGAAAGAGGAGGGAAAGCTGTGAGAGAACGCATCATAGATACTGCAAAGAAAAACGGTGCCGACCTTGTCGGTTTTGCTCCCGCTTCCCGTTTTCCCGCTGATCATTCGATCTTTAAGATCTTCCCCGAAACAAAAACCGTCATCGGCATCGCTTTCCGCGTTTTGCGGGGTACCTTCCGCGGTATCGAGGAAGGCTCTACCTATTATCAGTACACCACCATGGCCGTTGAGAATATGGAGGAAGTCATTATGCCTGCGGCATTGCTGCAGGTGAGTCTGCTCCTTGAAGAGGAAGGCTATCTCGGCATTCCCCAGCGCCGCCATCAGACTGTCATGGAAGAAGAGGGGAGCACAAATCCCGAAGTGGCCTATAACTTCATCGTCCGCGGTGTCAAAGAAGAGCCTCAGTTCGATTTTACCGATGCTGCCGTTCTCTGCGGCTTGGGCGAAAAGAGCTTTCACGGTGTTCTGCTGACCGATGAATTCGGTCCCATGATTCGCTGCTGTTTTGTACTGACCGATGCCGAACTGGAGCCCACTTCGCTGAAAGAGCCTCACCTTTGTGACGGCTGCAAAAAATGTGTCTCTGAATGTCCCGGTCATGCCATTGCCGCTGACGGCTCCACCGATCTGTGGCGTTGTGCTGTCTATTACAACGGTGCCAACGGTACCCGTAATCCCTTCATGCCGCCGGATGCCTTTGCCGATCTGGAAGACCGGCTCGAGATTATTGCCGGTGAAGCACAGGTTACCCCCGAAAAAGCGAAACAGATTCTTGACCGGATCATTTTCTATCCGCCTGCCAAGCACAGCTATCAGACCTCGGTCTGCGGACGGGCATGCGATCTTGCCTGTTATATCCATCTGGAGGAAAAGGGTGTTCTGACAAAGAAATTCAAAATTCCCTTCCGCAGGAGAGAACCGTGGAAGTACGAGCTGAAAGATTTTGAGTAACAAGAAAGGAGAAGCCCCGAAAGGCTTCTCCTTTTTATATCTCCTTGAAAATAAACACCGCAATGGGCGGGTCACCGGGACGGTTGCGGAAATCGGTGACCAGAACCGTATATTTTTTCGGGTCGATGGAGGCAAAATAGTTCATCAGCGCGTCGCGTTCTTCATAGCCGGTATCGCCGCCGTGATAGACACAGGCACAGATGACACCGCCGTCCTTCAGAAGAACAAGGGATTTCTCCAGCGCCTCAATGCTGCTTTCGGGCACCGTATGGATGTTGTGATCGCCGCCGGGGAGATAACCGAAATTGAACACCACCGCGTCGACCGTACCCGGTTCGGCATAGCTGTCCATATTGGCATGACTGT
>JAFQND010000019.1 GCA_017396055.1 Oscillospiraceae bacterium | reverse complement strand
CGAGGAGATCGCCGACCGCCTCGGCCGTCCCCGCAAGACGGTACAGACCCAGCTCTATCGGGCAAGGCTGAAACTTCAGAAAATGATCAAGGAGGAGATGCAGGTTGAACGGAACATTTGATAAAAACGGTCATATCAGCAAAATCGGTTTTCAGGCGCTGACTTCCGGAAAAGCCGGCGAGCTGACAAGACTCGAACTGGCAGAACATCTGGATTGGTGCGACCTCTGTGTGGACCGGTACAGCCTGCTGATGACGGATGACATCCTGATGGACGCGCCGGAGCAGCTCTCCGAATCGGTCATGGCAAATATCCGCCGCAGGGCGATCGCCTTCTTTACCGGGCAGGCGGCAAAGGTCTGCGCTGCGGCGTGCCTCACGATCATCATCTGGTGCGGAGGCATCTTTAACGGCAATATCATGGCACAGGGCGAAGCATTTTCCGAAAAGGTCGCCGCCGGCGGCATCAGCTTTTCCCAGAGCGTCTTCCGGTTTGGCGATGCTATCGAAAACTGGCTGGGCGGGCTCAGCATCAATGTAAGAGGTGTGGAACATGGAACAGAAGAATAACGCATTCGATAAAAACGAATTCCGGCAGTTCAATGAACAGCCGGTGAGAAAACACAGCCGCTTTCTGGCGGTGGTCTTCGGCTTTATCCCCGGAGCGGGACATATGTATCTTGGAAAAATGAACCGGGGTCTGACGCTGATGGCCCTTTGCTTCGGCACCATCGCACTGGGCGTTATCTTTACGCCGGTGTTCTTCCTTTTGCCGCTGGTATGGTTCTATGCTTTCTTTGACTGTCTGAATCTGTCGGCGCTGCCGCGGGAACAGCTGGATGCACAGGCCGATGAGCTGGGCTTCGGCAGCCTTGACCTGAAAGCACTGAAGATGAAGATCCCCTCCGGCTCCGGCGGAAAGGTGCTGGGCTGGGCGTTCATCCTGGTGGGCGGCTATATGCTGTATGAAATGCTGGCCTATCGCTTTATCGATATGCTGCAGATTTTGTGGATCGACGACGAAATGTTCTGGTGGCTGGACAGCCTGATCAACAAGATCCCCCAGATCGTTCTGTCGGTGATCATCATCGTCCTCGGTGTCCGTCTGATCAAAGGCGGCAAAAAGCGTGTTGACGAGGTTCCCCGCTATCAGGGCACCGGAGCGGACAACGCCGCTTCCATCATGGAACTGATCCGTGCCAGAGCAGAGGAACCTGTCCCCAACGAACCGGAAGAGATCCTCCCCGAAGAAAATGAGATCGGCGAAGAGGAGACGGAAGAAGCCGCTGCCGAATCTGAAAAAGAGGAGGCATGACGATGGAACAGACTTTCCAGACTGCCGCACAGCCTGTTTCCCGTCAGGAACCCAGGCCCCGCCGGATCGGTACCGTGACCATGGGCCTTTCGCTGGTTGGGGCGGGCGGTGTCCTGCTTGCCGGTCAGTTCGGCCTTGTGAATGCGCTGGAAGTGCTTCGTTTCGCGCCGGCGATCCTGATTCTTCTGGGCATCGAGATTCTTATCGGTTCTGCCCTGAACAAAAGCGGCAGAGTGCGCTATGATTTTCTGAGCATGCTGGTCTGTTTTATTCTGATCGGCCTCAGCGCCGTGGGCGCGCTCATCCCCGCGATCATCACCTATGACAGAAGTTATTCGGATATGCGGAGCATCCTCTCAAACCGCCTGGAGGAGAAGATCGCCGCCGCGGTGGGCGAAAAAGATATTGCCGGGCTGGATATCCATGTCTGGGACTATGCCGGCAGCGAAGTACGTTTCTTTACCGGAGACTTTCCCACAGCGGCAGAAATGGCCGCCGAACTGGAAAAGAGCGGCGGATACAGCTGTGATATCTCTCTCGAGCTGTCGGGCTTTTATGACGAAGCCTATCCCTTTGCCGCAAAATCCCGCGAAGTCTGCGAGGATATCGCCGCCCTCGATCTCCCTCTGGATCGGCTGACCCTCTCCGGAAGTGAGCCGGACGGCAGCCGGTTCGAGCTTCACCTTGACCGGTGGAGCCTTGACCTTCCGGTGGAGGAACTGAAGATGCAGGTTCAGGGAAATGTTATCGGATAAATAGTAAAATGCTCCCGCCGTCGAAAAAACGGCGGGATTTTTGTCGTTTTTCCGGTTGTCAGGCGATTCATTATCTGCTATAATAATTGCAAGCAAATAAGCGAAAGGATCTGTTTTTATGAAAAAGTTTATCGAAGATTTCAAGAAATTTGCCCTGAAGGGCAATGTCATCGACATGGCAGTCGGTGTTGTTGTCGGCGGTGCCTTCTCCAAGATCGTCACCTCTCTGGTCAATGATATCATCATGCCTTTCTTCAGCCTGCTGACCAAGTCGGTCAAGTTCACCGACCTCAAGCTGGTCATGCGTCCCGCTGAACTGAACGAAGCCGGCGAAGTCATCACCGCCGAAGCTGCTATCCTGTACGGCAACTTCCTGCAGAATATCATCGACTTCCTGCTGATCGCTCTGTCCATCTTCTTCTGCATCCGTCTGGTCACCAAGATGGGCGAAAAGATGCGCAAGAAGGAAGAAGAGGCTCCCGCTGAGGAACCCGCTCCCGCAGCTCCTCCCGCACCCACTTCCGAAGAACTGCTGACCGAGATCCGCGACCTGCTGAAAGCAAACGCAGAAAAAGCCGAGTACAACAAACGACAAGCTCCCGCCCATTCAGAGGCGGGATCTTTTTTTCTGTAAATTCACCGTTCAAAGGGGAAAAATTTTTTTCACTCCCAAAAGGGGAAAAGATGGAACGCTTTGCGCATCATTCTCCAAACACGATACCGGGATTGTATCGTGCGTTGTTATAGGCGGGGATCCGCATGGCACATATGCATCAGCTTTTATGAAAAACGAAAGTTTTTGAAGATCAAAGAAACTTTTTTCAAAAAGTTTCTTTGCGGTGTCTGAGGCAGGGGCCT
>JAFQND010000177.1 GCA_017396055.1 Oscillospiraceae bacterium | reverse complement strand
GGTGAAAAGGAGAGAAAATCAGCCAGATTATCGACTTCAGAGCAGAACATGTTGTTGTTCATACACTCATATGCGACTTTGTAACCGTTTTTGTCTGTCACATAGAACTGTCTGCCGTCATCCAGAATCGTGCCTTCAATGACCAGATCGGCGCTGAACAGTGCCGAATTCAACATACTGGTCGGCCAGGGAACTACACTGTATGATTCTGCCATGACAGTTCCGCCTGCGAAAACGACCGCAATGATCAGAGTGAAAAGGATCGAAAGACGTTTTTTCATGAATGTCACTCCCCTTTATTATCATTATAGCATTTTTAAAGACAGTTGTCTATCACATCTGTACAGGAACAATTCGCGAAACTGTATATCCAAAAAAACGGCATCCGAATTGGTCTGTTTGGGCATTGCCCCAGCAGCGGAAACTATGTTACAATGAAAAAAACGCATCAAGGAGGAAGCATTGTGAAATATCGTTTTCTTGCCGATCCTTATAACAGCTGGATGTACACTAATCTGAAAAGAGTGGTCGGCACCGGCCGGAAAGACCCGGAAGGCGCACTGTTTACCGAGGAATTTTTCTCCGGAAAGCCGTGGGAAGTCCGTATCGACAACGGCTATCCCAATGTTTTCTATGATGAACAGGCGGGGATCTATCGCTGCTATTATACCTGTTTTATCCGCGACCCTGACAGCGCCGCCCGTCCCCTTTCCGAACGGAAAACCGCCGTTTATCAGCCCCGCAGCGACCGCCTGACCGGGCTTTTATATGCCTGTTCGAAGGATGGTGTGACGTGGGAAAAGCCTGCACTTGGACGGGTGGAGTTTGACGGCAGCAAAGAAAATAATATCGTTTTTGTGGGTGCACACGGAGCTTCGGTCTTCCGGGACGAAAAAGAGACCGATCCGATGAAGCGATATAAGCTGGCGATGAAATACGATCTGTTCGGTGAGATGGCAATCTCTTATTCGCCCGACGGACTCGACTGGTGCGAACCGATCCGCTGGCCGGAATATAATCCCGCCGGTGATACCCATAACTTTGCCTTCCGCGATGAAGTCTCGGGCGGATTCAAGATCATCACCCGAACCTGGGACGGCGTACGAATCAGCGCTCTTTGCGAGAGCGAAGACTTTCTCCACTGGACACAGCCGGAGGAGATCCTGCGCGGAAGAGATATGGATGACCAGATCTATTCGATGCCGGTGTTCCGGTACGGCGGACTCTGGTTCGGCCTGCCGGCGATCTTCCACGGCGGCGACCATGGTGCAAAAGACTTTGACCGGGTAGACACCGAACTTGCGTTCAGCCATGATCTGAAGCATTGGGAAAGAGTCCCCGGCAGCCTGATTCCCCGCTCTGAGGGCGATTACGGAGATGCTCCCGATTGCTGCTGTATCTATGCGAGTACTCCCATATTCAAAGGCGGCAAGGCGGTCATCTATTACATGGGCGGCAGCGGCAACCATACCAACTACCGTGAATCTTCGCTGTGCAGATTTGTCATTGATCCGGATAAGCTGATGGGTATGCAGGCGCTGCCCGGAAAGACCGGCTCGCTTCTGACCCACGGTATACCCATGGAGGGAGAGATCCTGCTGGCTGCAGATCTGCCGGAGGGAAGTACGCTCAGAGCTGCTGTTGTGGAAGATGTGAACAACCTTTATGCGATACCCGTTCCCCTGCCGGGTTACGGCTTTGAAGATTTTACGCCTGTCTTCCGGGAGGATGGCAAGATAGTTCTGCGGTGGAAAAAACCACTGTCGGAAATGGCAGGACAAAAACACAGTCTTCTGATCGAAACGAAAGGCGGCACGCTCTGTGCCCTGCTGAGCGAATAAATCAACTTCTGTTCGGTTTTTCTTGTTTCCATGCACCGGATGTGCTACAATATAAAAAAGCCCGTAAAGCCGGGCGGAATTCAAAGGAGGCATTTTTATGTCCAAACAGTTCACCGTCGCAGTCTGCGGCTGCGGCTCCCGTGGTTACGGCGCTTATTCCGTATATCAGAAGAATCATCCCGACCGCATGAAGATCGTTGCTGCTGCCGACCTTCGTCCCGAGCGTCTGGAGCTGATGAAGAAAGAATTCGGTCTTTCTGACGAAGCTTGCTACTCCACCGGTATGGAGATGCTGTCTCAGCCCAAACTGGCTGACTTTGTCATCATCGCTATTCAGGACCAGGATCATGTTGCCCACACCATCAAGGCACTTGAAATGGGATACGATGTTCTGTGCGAAAAGCCGATCTCCCCCGATCTTGGCGAATGCCTCGCACTGCAGGAAGCTGTTCAGAAATCCGGCCGCAAGGTCTTCATCTGCCATGTTCTGCGCTATGCTCCCTTCTTCACCACGCTGAAAGGTCTTCTGGAAGACGGCGCCATCGGCGATGTCATGAATCTCGACCTGATTGAACATGTACAGTACTGGCATCAGGCACACAGCTTTGTTCGCGGCAACTGGCGCAACAGCGAAGAAACCAGCCCTATGATCCTGCAGAAGAGCTGCCATGACATGGACATTATCCGTTGGCTGATGGGAACCAGCTGTGAAGTGATCTCCTCCTTTGGCGATCTGTCTTACTTCAACGCCGACCATGCTCCCGAAGGTGCCGCTGACCGCTGTCTCGAATGTCCTTATGTGGACAGCTGTGTATACAGCGCCAAGAAATTCTACATTGAAGACGAGCGCAAGGGCGTTGCTACCGGTCACACCGGCTGGCCTGTCAATGTGGTTGCCAATCCCCCCACAGTAGAAAGCGTTCTGGAAGCACTGAAGGAAGGTCCTTACGGCCGCTGCGTCTTCAAGTGTGACAACAACGTCGTTGACCATCAGGTCGTTTCGATGAGATTCGAAAAGGGCGCTATCGCTACCTTTACCATGTCTGCCTTCTGCGATCACGGTTCCCGCTGGCTGCGCATCATGGGCACCAAGGGCGATATCCTGGCCGATATGTCCAACAACTCCATCACGCTGACTCCCTTCGGCGGCAAGAGCGAGATCATTCCTCTCAAGGCTGAAAAGGATGAATTTGCCGGTCACGGCGGCGGTGACCATCGTCTGCTGGAAAACTTCATGGATGTTCTGGAAGGTGTTTCCACTGAGACCAGAACCAGCGTTGATGCTTCTGTTGAGAGCCATGTCATGGCACTGGCTGCAGAATACTCCCGCAAGCATGACGGCGAAGCTATCAAGCTGGCCGATTTTGCTGCCGCTGCACGCAAATAAGGAGAATCCATGGAACTCAAAGGTAAAAAGATCAATTTCCTCGGTGACAGCATTACCGAAGGTGTCGGTACCTCCTGCGCCGAGGCGATCTACCATCAGGTGCTGAAGGCTAACGCCGGACTTGCCGAAGCCCGCAACTATGGCATCAGCGGTACCCGCATCGCCAGACAGTCCACCTGGAAAGCCGAAGGCGAAAACGAGCGCTTTGATCTGGACTTCCAGCTGCGCGCTTGCGAAATGGATCCCGACTGCGATGCTGTCGTTGTATTCGGCGGTACCAATGACTTCGGCCACGGCGATGCTCCCATGGGCGATTTTGCCAGCCGCGATCCCTATACCTTCTATGGAGCCTGCCATCTTTTGATGCAGAAGCTTCTGGAGCTGTTTCCCGATAAGCTGATCGTGTTCATGACTCCCCTGCACCGCTGCGAAGAAGTACATCCTGGCAGTGCTCCCGAAAGCCGTCTGGAGAACTACGTCAATGCTCTGCAGGAAGTAGCGGCTTACTACGCTCTGCCGGTGCTGGATCTGTTCCGCATGAGCGGCATCCAGCCCAAAGTGCCGATCATCAAGGAAAAGTTCTGTCCCGACGGACTGCATCCCAACGATGAAGGCCACAAAAAGATCGCCGCAATACTGGAAGGATTCCTGAAAGCACTGTAAAAACAAAAAAAGAGGATACCCTGCCGGGTATTCTCTTTTTATTCTGTCTGTGAACGATTCTTTCAGGAGCTGTCACATTTCTGTGACCGAGATGTATCTTGCACGGAAAGCTTCTTTATCGGCAAGCAGCTGCCGGATCGTTTGCAGGAACAGCATATACTCATCATCTCTGACATAACTTTTAGCATATCCGCCGTCACCGTATTTATCTTTCATATGCTGATAACAGCGCTCTATCCGATGTTCTCTGTCATATTCGGGGAAATGTTTCAGAGAGTATCCATGGGTACGTTTCAAAAAGCCGTCTACATCCGTTGAGCGGTCGGCGGAAGAAACGATCTCGCCATAGCTGCTGCGGGGCGGATATTCAAGCGAGGCACGATGGTCCTCGACCGCTTCTTTCATGACCGTAAGCTGTTCTTCGGTGAAAAAGCGCCTCAGTTCCCTATCGCTCCATAAAACCTGTGCTGATAAGAGCTCATGTTCATCCTTGTTGATATGATGAGCAACATCATGATAGGCAGCAACGGTATAAACCATATCCGCGTTCAAGGCTTCGAACTGTTCCATGAACAGAAGGCTGCGCCGTATCACATAGCTGATATGATCAAGCTGATGTCCCTTGTCGTTTTTAGCGTACTCTGGAAAAACGGCTGTTT
>JAFQND010000176.1 GCA_017396055.1 Oscillospiraceae bacterium | reverse complement strand
GGGAATATTTCATCAGCGCGTCCATGGTCTCTTTAGCTTTTTCGATTTCACCCGCTGCCATCCAGGCGGGCAGCCAGAACAGCTCGCTCTGAATCGTATACCAGACACCGCCGTAACCACCGTGATAGGCGCCGTCCCAGGCGCTTTCGCAGCTGGTCATCAGACCGGTGAGACCTCGTTCGAACTGACCGTTTTTACGGAAGAAATTCTCCATCTGAACGCGCATTCTGCTGTCGGGTTCGATGAAACCGGTACGCAGCAGGAAGGGAGCACCATCAACATAATAGCTGTAGGTTTCGCTGTCTTCGAAGGGGATGCCCAGTTCATGGGGGAAGATGAAGCATTCGTCATTTTCATGCCCTTTATACAGCTCATCACGGATCTCACGGATGCGGGCATCATATTCTTTATGGATCGCCCAGTATTCATCGGCTTCAGGACAGCCGTACTGATCGAGCATTTCGGACATGCTCTTGATAGCATAGACGTTATAGCTGTCGGTAAAGGTCCAGAACTGTGCCAGGTCTTTCCAGTCGCTGCCCTTGCCCACCGGGAAGATGCCGGCATAACCCACGTCGGAAGGGGTTTTGCGGCGGCGGTCGATCCAACCGACCATGCTCTTCAGTTTGGGAAGAAAATAAGCCAGCTCTGCTTCACTGCGGGCGGACTTCAGATGTTCGGACAGGCCCCATACGATGGAACCGGTGAAGTTTTCCCATGCAGCGCATCCCGACTGGATACGACCTTCGTCTTCCCCTTCCGTCACAAGCCATCGTTCACAGAAATAACGGTAGGCATCAGCGGTATGGGCACGCAAACCGATCCGGTCCATGACGGTCAGCAGCAGGGTCGCTTCGTACGGCCAGATAAACCGTCCAAGATCTCCCTGACGGGTAGCGACACCATCGCTGCCCTCATAGCGGGCCAGCATCTGACAGAGCTGCATGGCGAGATGACGGTAAACATCCTGGTAAACAGCGTTGTCGGTATCGGGAACGACATTCAGTTCTGAAAGGGTATCCTTCCATTTCTGTTCGGAGACAGCTTTTTCAGCGTCATAGTCAAAAGCACCGCGGCCGGATACCGAGCGCATGGCGCCCTCAAAGGAAGCAGATTCGCCGGGTTCCAGTGCATAATCGATGCGGAAGTAGTCGGCGGCTTCGAATTTGATTCCCGTTCGGCCGTCGCAGATCCAGCGAAGCTTCAGATTATCGGGCACCTGCAGGAAGATGGATCCTTTTGAACCTTCGGCAGAGGTCTCCCCGGTCTGTTTCCAGCTGCGTTTGAGCATATACCAGTTTTTCAGATTGGGGTTATAAGGGGCGTAGCCTTCCTGATGCTGCTGTACCATGTAGGCTTCACTGCCGGCACGGCAGAGAACACCCAGACAGCCGCTGACAGGGAAGGGGGTATCGTTTTTCAGCGTGACGCGGAAAAATGTTGTAGGAATGCGTTCGAAGTTGCAGAAAGCTTCCATGGAAACATTGCATTCGGCGCGATTATTCAAAGTATAGAAAGGAAGACCTGCCTTAACGGGTGAGAAATGGGTCTCGCGGAAATCGAAGGAGGTCATTTCCTCGCCGTGCAGCAGGATCATACCGATACCGGGCTGTTCCACATGGGTGCCATTATCCAGCAGGGAAGAGTCAGTGATCTTGAATTCCGGCCAGATCAGCGAAAGACGTTCTGCCAGGGGAGGATGAAGATATGCTCGGGTCGTACAGGGGCGCTGCCATTTTTCCTGAGAGTTGCTCATAATATCCTTCTTTCTATTACTGCAAAAATACGCTTTCACGGACATTTTATCATGCGATTTACGGGAGTGTCAATACGAATTGGATGTATTTACCGGTCAGAGCGGTAATCGGTTGGAACATGTCCTGTATGTTTACGGAAAATACGGCTGAAGTAAGATGGATCGTCAAAACCGATGCTTTTCGCAATTTCGCTGACGGTCATCGATGAGTAGGTGAGAAGCTTTTTTGCCTCTTCCATGCGGCGTGAAAGGATAAACCTGTGAGGAGAAATCCCCATTTTCTCCCGGAAGAGATGAGAAAACCTGCTGAGACT
>JAFQND010000175.1 GCA_017396055.1 Oscillospiraceae bacterium | reverse complement strand
TTACCGGCGTCGGGGTGGGAGATGATCGCAAAGGTGCGCCGTTTTTCGATTTCGTTTCGTAAGCTAGCCAATGGTTTATTCCTCCATGCCTTCACAGGCCGTATTATTCCAGTATAATTTTATTTTACCACATCCACCCGCTGTTTACAAGCAGAAACCTCGGCCCCGGTTCTTGAATTTCTTGTGCAAACATATGAATGAAAGACCAAGATCTGCATGAGAAAGGAAGGATCGTCATGAGGACCAGACTGCAGCCCCGCAGCGGCATCGGGCTCTCTGCCGCAAAAAGAAAGCCGGTTCCCGTCAAAAATCCCCCTCGGAAGGCAGGACCTTCCGGACTGCTCGCGGGGCTTATCTGTCTGACGGCGCTGATGATGACCGCTGCTGTTGTTCCATATCTGCCCGACCTGCAGCAAGGGGTGCTGCTTTCGGCGAAATTGATGCTCGCTTTGCCGCCGGAGGAAATTCCAAAGGAAGTGACCGCCTCTCTGCCGGAATACGAACCTTCTTCTGAAGAAACAAACGAAACTGCTGAAGAGCTGCCGGAACTGTCATCCGAAAGCGCAGAAACTTCTCCGGAGGAGATCACCTCTGAATCCAGCGAGCCGCAGGGTTATGCGCCGATCTTGATACCGGATGTACAGCCTGAGCCTGTCATCCCTGAAGAGAACAAGGCCGCTCTCGTCCACAAGACCTATACGGCAGCACCCTCCACTATTTTTGTCCCTCTTGAAAAAGGATTCGTTAAAAACTGTACCCATCACTCCGCCGAAGAGATCCTCGCACAGGCCGGAAAGTCACCGTCATTCACCCTTTCGCCCGGAAGCGAGCCGCAGGTGCTGATCATGCATACCCACACCACCGAGAGTTATTTTCCTTTTACCGGTGACCATTATGACACCACTTATCCCACCCGCTCCACCGATAATTCCGTCAACATGGCTGCAGTGGGAGCGGTCATCGCCGAAAAGCTCACCGCCGCCGGTATCGGTGTCATTCATGACACCACACAGCATGACCACCCTTCCTATAACGGCTCCTATGACCGGTCGGCGGTAACGGTAAAAAACTATCTGGAAAAATACCCGTCCATCAAAATCGTACTGGATATCCATCGGGATGCCATTATCTCCGGAGATACGGTGACGGCTCCCATTGTCACCGAAAACGGTCTGACGGCGGCTCAGGTCATGATCATCAGCGGCTGTGACAACGGAAAGATGAATTATCCCGACTATATGCAGAATTTCAGTTTTGCAGCAGCTCTCCAGCAGCAAATGGAAAGTGACCATCCCGGCTTTACCCGCCCAATTCTCTTTGACTATCGCAAGTACAACCAGCATCTGACCACCGGCTCTTTACTGATCGAAGTGGGAAGTCACGGCAATACGCTGGAACAGGCCCTCCTCTCCGGTGAATGGATCGGTGATTCTCTGGGCAGACTTCTGAATGACCTGCGGAGCTAGGACCGCGGTCAGAGGAGGTCCAAATGAGAGACGGACGTGCGGACGCATTCTGGACGGCGTTTTTTCTGACATTCTGTATTTTTATGACAGCGCTGGCGCTGCTGACGGTGGATCACCGCTGTCGGACAACGGTAATGGCTGCCGACGAAATCACAGCGGATTTCTGTTATGACAGCCTGGCAGACGGTGACGGGCAGCTCACATTTCAGTGGTTCGATCTTCAGGCAGAGATCACTCTCCGGCCAGGAAAAAAACTGCAGACTCTTTTCAAGGCGATACCGGCGCTGATCCCCCGCCCCCTGCGGGCATTGCCCCTGGCAGAAGAATTTCTGCCGGTGAAGACATCCGGCACAACAAAAGACGGAGGCATGTCACCTCCGTCTTTTTATTTGAGTATTTTGGAAATATAGCGCGGCCGGAAAAAGCCTATATAAGCATTGACCAGTCTCGACAGCGCAATATCATACACCAGAAAGATCACATTAAGCAAAAGAAATCCACCGGCAAACACAAGGGGCACCGCCGTCAGAATACCGCTGTAGGCTTCCATCTGAAAGAGCCAGATCACAGCCGCAAGACCGATTCCGGCTGTCAGATTGAGAAAGGCGAATTTCAGCACCCACTCCAGTACCGGTTTCCGAAGGCTCTCGATCATCGACTTAATAATGGGATAAATTCCCAACAGGACAAAGTAAAACAATGCGCTGTCCTTTAAAGGAGCGATGAAAAATGACAGCAGCGACACCGCCAGCCAACACAGCATCGCCCAGTTCCGGCCAAGCTCCACCACAACGGCGATCAGCAGCACACCCGCCATGGCAGGCAGGGCGAAGTCCATCATGGGAAAGACACCGGTCAGCAGCATCAGCACCGCGCTCAGCGCCACGACCATGCCGCACAGGGTCACTTTATTATTTCTTGTCAAGACACACCTCTTAGCAGCAGCTGATCAGATCGCCGCCCATACATTCACAGCAGCAGTCAGCACAGAGAAGGCTGTTGCAGATATCACAGGTGCTGCAGCCGCCCACAGAAACGGGGGTGCCGGTGCGGTAACCGCCGGCAGGGCTGCCGAAATTACCCTGACGCTGCCACATCATACGGTTCATGGCGGCGCGGTATTCGGGATTGTTGGGGCTCAGTCTGCAGGCAGTGGAGAAATGATTCATTGCATCATCCAGCCAGCCGCGCTGGAAATAAACATTGCCTTTGAGGAAATACCATTCAGCATCGCGGGCCTGCATGGGAGTACCGTCCAGAAGCTCTTCGGCATCTGTGATGCGGCCCTGCTGGATCATCCGGCGGACATCCGCAAAAGCAGAATTGCCGTAACCGGTACCATAGCCGGGACCGTAGCTCTGCTGAGAGGGACCGGACTGCTGATAATAACCGCCGCTCTGCTGGGAAGAGCCGTTTCGGAGCCGTTTGGTGATCATGTCATAGGCTTCGTTGATCTCCTGCATTTTCTCATTGGCCAGATCTGCCAGAGGGCTGTCGGCATAATTATCGGGATGATATTTCTTGACCAGTTCGCGATAAGCAGACTTGATCTCTTCTTCTGTGGCATTTGGCGAAACGCCGAGAACCTTATAGGGATCCTGTACGGACATGTGTGACCTCCGTTTGGGTGATATATCAGACTCCGGGCAGAAGTTTTTTCTCCTTCTTTTGTCCGGTCATCTGTTCGCGGACCTGCCGCACCGAGGCGGAGAGGCCCAGATAAATAATGTTATCCAGTATGGGTTTGTATCGCTTCAGCTCCAGAAGCTCATAGGCAGACGCCAGTTCTCCGACCGTGATATTGAGCATACCGGTGCCGAACTCCATGATCTCCTGCAGCTTTTCGGGAGGGATACCGGCTTTTCCGTTCCAGTTTCCTTCCGGGTCAAACCGGCGAAGGAAAGGATTGAACCCGCTTTCTTCTGCGTCATCCGAAAGGTCATCCAGGGCATCGATCAGATAGACCCATCTGCCCAACAGATATCCCATCCGGGAAAGGATGCGTTTTTCGGTCTCATCCTCCGATAAAAGGGCGATCATTCTGCCCATGGCGGCAGCGGTGGGTTCAGCGGCGGCATCGATGCTGCTGTCCGGCTTTTGTTCCAGCGCGAACTGTTTTTCCATCATCTCTTCCAGCGCTTCTCCTGCTTCAGGATATGCGGCGCAGGCTTTGCGGTTCAGCCTTTTCGTAAAGGGCAGGGCCATCCTGCAGAAAAGTCCTTTGAAAAAACCGCTGTCGGCAATATTGTCCCGTACCTTCTGATGAAGCATTGCCATGGCAAATCCGCTGACCATGATCAGCGATTCACAGGACTTTGCACGCGGACGTTTTTTCAGCGGATGTGCCATACAGCGGGAATCCTCAAATCCGGCGTGGTCAGAAGAAAGCGCCATCCCCAGAAGTGCCGCAAAAGTAAAGTCATAGCTCAGTGTGAAACGGGAAAAAGGACCGTAATGCCTCCCCATCTCATGACAGAGCCCGCAGTATACGGCCTTGTAGGTCTCAAATTCCTTTACCTTCAACTCGGGCTTGAAGGGCTTTACATATCCAAACAAGCAAAACCCGCTTTCTGTCTGAAATGGTCGGCAAATTGCCTTAATTCATTGTAACCCATTTACCGAATAAAGTGATGGCTAAAATGTAAAATATTTGATCTCTTTTGCCAAAGATTCTCTTACCTTCTGTCCATGAAAAAAACATCCGGGATAAATGTTAATTTTCTGTGAAAAAACAGACTTCTACAATTTACTGTGCTACAATAAATACGATTAGCCTCTGGCCCATGCGGCCTGTGAAAGGAGAAAAACGATGTCCTATGAAAAATCCTGTGGAGCGATCATTTTTCGCAAATACCACGGGAACACCGAACTGCTACTGATCAAGCACACCAGTGCCGGCCACTGGTCTTTTCCTAAAGGCCACGTGGAAGCCGGTGAGACCGAAATTGAAACTGCCAAACGGGAAATCATGGAAGAGACCTCGATCGACGTGGATATCTGTCCCGGTTTCAGAGAAGTGGTCACTTATTCTCCCCGCCGTGATGTCCAGAAAGACGTGATCTATTTCCTGGCAAGAGCCAAAAACTTTGACTATGTTCCCCAGGAATCCGAGATCGCACAGATCAAATGGGTCGAGATCAATCTTGCCCACTCCTTCCTCACCTATGACAACGACAAACAGCTGGTCAACAGAGCCAAGCCTCTGATCCGCGATCTGTTCTGAGTCTCAGAGACGTTCCCTTCCGGGAGCGTCTTTATTTTTATAAAAAACAGAAAACTCCCCGCTCGGTCTCGAACGGGGAGTTTTTTTATCTGATATGTTTTACTGTCATGCGGTCAAGGATCTCTTCTACCTGTTCGGGTTTTACCACACCGGTACCATCCAGCGTGACCGATGCAGTACCTGCCGCAGAAGCATAGGCGGCCGCTCTGGCGGGATCTTCGCCCGTCTGAAGAGCATAAATAAATG
>JAFQND010000174.1 GCA_017396055.1 Oscillospiraceae bacterium | reverse complement strand
CCTGCTTCATGGCGAGGGACGAACCGGTCACTTCTACACAGGCGTTGATTCCTTTTCCGCCGGTAATTGCCGCGATCTGCTCTGAAAAATCTTCCGCAGTCGGATCAAGGACATAATCAGCGCCGAGTTTTAATGCCAGATCTCTTCGCTCTTTGTTGGGGTCGACAGCGATGACGGGATACGCGCCGTTCAGCCGGCAGAACTGCACCGAGAAGATACCCAAAAGTCCAAGTCCCATGACCATAGCGCTCTCGCCAATCTCGATCTCCAGCTTGCGCACACCGCCCAATCCCATCGAAGCAATGATGACAAATGCTGCATCAAGTGAAGAAATGGTGTCATCGTCCACTTTGGTGATCTCTTCTTCTGTGCGTATGTTATATTTTGCATGATTACCGTGATAAACAAGCACACGATCACCGGGCTGCACCGACTTTACACCGTTGCCGGCACGAACGACTCGTCCCACGCCGCAGTATCCAAGCGACATAGGAAATGCTTTCGAGGTGTTTTCCATCGCCATGATGCAGGCTCGTTCGGTGCCGCCGCTGATGACGGTATATTCCATCTCGGAAAGAACTTCGTTTGCTTCAATCTCACGCACAGGCTCCGGCAGAAATTCTGCTTTGCGCACGGCGGTAAAAAAGATCTTGCTGTTTTTCATAGAAATACAACTCCTCACAGGATCTTGAACATATTGTCGATGATATTCTTTGCGGTCTCCAGATCTACCTGTTCCATGGTGCTGTATTCGTTGTATCTGTCCACACAGAAGACGATATGTCCGCCCAGAATGGGATTCAGCACACGGGTAATAGCACCTGCAGCGCCGGATGCATGATAGCTGACCGGGGTTTTGATCTCTTTTTTCAGGGTGATCATCGTTCTGAGTGCTTCAAGCATCTCTTCCTCATTGTTGGCTGGGGTTACGAGCTTGATGATATCGGGGTTTCTCTTTTCCATGAACCGTACCAGATCGATCAGCTGTTCACAGGTCATCGGAACACCGGTATGACAGGAGAGCAGTACCTCGGCACCTTTGGAATGAGTCCATTCGATCAGTTCACACTGTTTGGCAATAATGCTTTCGTCGGTAACGATTTCTTTGGGATTTCCTTTGGTGAAGGAATATTTGTCCTCGCCGCAGAATCCGCTCTTGGAAGGAAGGTGGAAGGAATAGCCCTGGATATCGATACCGGCAGCGCCTGCTTCTACAGCACGTCTGAAGCTGTCCATACGTTCATCTTCAGTAATACAGATATCGGCCATGGGATAGTTCAGCGCCAGAACAGGCAGCTTCATGGCGAAAATAACGGTGCGAAGCGTTTCTACATCGGTTTTGTCCAGATGAGAAAGATGCAGGTCGAGCATCTTTGC
The DNA here is from genome assembly GCA_017396055.1 of Oscillospiraceae bacterium. Classification (GTDB taxonomy): domain Bacteria; phylum Bacillota; class Clostridia; order Oscillospirales; family Ruminococcaceae; genus Faecivivens. The sequence goes on along the minus strand of JAFQND010000174.1, from coordinate 4,634 downwards.
ACCATGGATCAGACAGTTTTTTGCTTCGGCAATGGCAGCTGCCGCGGTCCTTTCTTTGACCACACCGGCCAGTACGGGAGAAGGAAGTTTAGCGAGTGAAGTTTTCATAATTATCGCCTCCAATTGCAGTATATTGCAATTATACGCAGGAGTAAATGTCAAATCTGCTTTGTTTGGCATTTCTGATACTGAATTTCATTTTTTCTTTGTTGACGCAGGACAAGTGCTGGGGTATAATGAGAAAAAAGGCAGGGGAGGGAACAGAAATTGTTTGCGGATATTTTGTCTGATCTGATCATCACCGGTGTCCGTTCGGTCTCGACGATCTATAATGATGCTACCGTGCGTATCAAAAGAGTCTGCCGTCCTTCCTGGGGACTTATTCTCAAGTATGAGGGTGAAACGATCTATACGATCAACGGTCGGCAGTATCGTTCTGATAAGGAACAGATGGTTCTCCTGCCGAAGGGAAGTACCTATGAATGGGAATGTACCCGTCCCGGCCATTATGCTGTCATTGAGTTTGAGAGTGATTCCGTATGTGATGAACTCTTTTTCTTCCCGGTCAAAAATGTGGAAAAGCTGCTGCGGCAGTTCAAAGATCTGGAATATAAACGGATGATGAAAACTCCTGTCACCGAGATGGAAAGTATCCGCGATACTTATTCCATTCTTTTGAACCTGGTGAAATCTGAACCGCAGAAGTATCTGCCGGCCGAGAAATACGACCGTATCACACCCGCTCTGGATTATATCGCAAAGTATTTCAACACCACGCTCCGAAATGATGATCTTGCTGCTCTGACCGGTCTTTCCACCGTCTATTTCCGCAAACTTTTCACCGAGGCGGTCGGCCAGCCTCCCATCGAGTATATCCAGTCGATTCGTATCCGAAAGGCAAAAGAGATGCTGCGCAGTGATTACGGCAGCATTACCGCTGTCGCCATGGCAGTCGGCTATCAGAATATCTACGATTTTTCCCGCGCCTTTAAAAAACATACCGGTCTTTCTCCTTCACAGTATAAAGCAGGAGAAGATAATAACGGAATATAAGGAGTTTTCGATATGGCAAAACTGTATTTCCGATATGGCGCCATGGGCGCCAGCAAGTCGGCCAACGCATTGATGGTCCGCTATAATTATGAGGAGCGAGGACAGAGGGCACTGCTTGTCAAGCCTGTCATCGATCAGCGTGAGGGAAAAGCGGTCGTGCATACCCGTATCGGTCTTTCCCATCCCTGTATCTGGGCGGACGAACTGCAGAAGATGCCGGACGAAGAGATCCGTTCTTATCAGTGTATCATTGTCGATGAAGCCCAGTTTCTCACAAAAGAACAGGTCTTCTTCCTTACCGAAGTAGTAGACAGATTGGATGTCCCCGTCATCTGTTACGGATTGCGGGCTGATTTCAAGGGCGAGCTTTTTTCCGGTTCTGAAGCGCTGCTTGCCTGGGCCGATATCATCGAAGAGATTAAAACGATCTGCTGGTGCGGCAGAAAAGCAACCTGCAATGCCCGTTTTGACGAGAACGGCAGAGTGGTAAAGGATGGCAAACAGGTCGTTCTCGGAGGACACAGCTGTTATATTAGCCTTTGCCGCAAGCATTGGAAAGAAGGAAATCTCGGCCCCCGCGTCAACCAGGAATAAATTCCGTAAAGATGCAATTATCTCTGGTATTCAGCCGGTTTCTATGATAGAATAATATCGGAATATATGGATGAAAAAGGAGTTGCTATCATGCTGATCACCGATCCTTGCGAACTCAGACGTTTTGAATCCTGCCGCCGCGCCTGGCAGGGTATTCCCGGAATAGTCCGTACCCCCGGCGGCCGCACTTTTGTGTCTTTTTACTCCGGCGGTACTCAGGAAGAATACTGTAATTTTGTTGCGGTGATCATGAGTGATAATGACACCGATTTCAGCGAACCGGTTGCAGTACTGGAAAAAGAGGGCGATTATCGCTGCTTTGACCCGGTACTCTGGCTGGACCCCATGGGCAGACTCTGGCTTGTCTGGAACGTTATGCCCGGCGAAGAAGTTCATGCTGTTATTTGTGATGACCCCGATGCCGAGACGCTTGTCTGGGGCGAAGAGCGCCTGATTGGCCGCGGAATCATGATGAACAAACCTACCGTCCTCTCTACCGGAGAGTGGCTTTTCCCCATCGCCACCTGGAAGCTGGACCTGATGAGTGAAATGAGAAAGCCCGGCCTTCTCCCCGACGAAACCCCTGGTTCTTATGTCTGGGTGACTTCTGACTGCGGCAGGACTTTTACACGTCTCGGTTTTGCCGATGTGCCTGACCGCTGCTTTGACGAACAGATGACGCTCGAGCTGAATGATGGCCGTCTGATGATGCTGGTCCGCACCTATTACGGCATCGGCGTTTCTTATTCTTCTGACGGTGGAAAGACCTGGACACCCGGAGAGGACAGCGGTCTTGGCGGCCCTTGCTCCAGATTCTTTATCAGAAGACTTCGTTCCGGCAGAGTGCTTTTGATCAATCACTTTAATTCTCCCGGATACAATAACCGCGAGAATTTTGCCGGAAGAAACAATCTGACGGCACTTCTCTCTGAAGATGACGGAAAGACTTATCCTTACACGCTTCTTCTGGACAAGCGGTTCCAGGTGTCCTATCCCGACGGCATGGAATGCGACGATGGTTTTATCTATATCGTCTATGACCGTGAAAGGGGAGCTTTCCACAAAAATCTGGAAGAGGTCTATGGCGATGCCCGTGAGATCCTGACCGCAAGATTTACCGAAGAAGATATCATTGCAGGCTCCCTTGTGACCGAGGGAAGCTGGCTGAAGAAAGTGATCTGCAAACTGGGAAAACTGGCCGATGATATGCCCGATCCCTTCAGTGTATAAGCATCATATTGAAAAGGAGAACTTGTTTTGAAAAATATAACCCTGATCATGGATATGGGTACTTCCAACACCCGTCTTTGGCTTTACTCCGGTGAAGAGGTGCTCGCAGGAAAAACTGCACCCTTCGGAGCAGGCAGCTCCCGCGCGAAAGGAAAGGATTACCTTTACGACAGTCTGCGTGCACTGATCGAAGAGCTTCTGTCTCAGAACGGACTCACCGCTGACGATGCAGAGCAGATCTTTGTTTCCGGTATGGCCGGCAGTGAAATTGGTCTGTGTGATATTCCTCACATTTCTCTGCCCGCCGATATCTATACTCTTGCGGATAATCTTGCCGTCAGAAAAATACCCGAAGTGACCGAGATCCCCTTTGTTTTTGTTCCCGGCCTCAAACAGATGAACGGTGAAGCATTCGACGATATCATGCGCGGCGAAGAAACCGAAACCGCAGGTATTCTTTCCGCAGCAGGCATTTCCGGTGAAGCTGTGCTGCTCCTGCCCGGTACCCATAATAAAGTTATCCTTGTCAACGACGGGGGAGAGATCACCTCTTTCCGCACCACGTTCAGCGGAGAATTGTTAAACGGTATTATTCACAATTCCATTCTGGCAGGACAGGTGTCGCATGACTTTCGTGTTGTTGATGCCGCTGTCCTGCAGGGAGCGGCTTATGCCGCAGAAAATGGCTTGAATGCTGCGCTTTTCCATATTCGCGTCATGGCCAAAAACGGCAGAGATACCGATTTCCTTTCTTCCTTCCTTTATGGCGCTGTACTGGGTGAGGATACGGCTCTTATCCGTCGTATGGCAGCAGGCAAAACCGTCTATATCGGCGGCCGTGAGAGTTTGAAACATGTTTATGGCCTTCTTCTGGGCGAAAACGCAGTTCCTCTGTGTGCTGAAGTTTGTGCCGATGCTGTGAAAAACGGCCTTGTGAAGTTGAAAAAGCTTTATCGTGCCCGTCTTCGCAGAGAAGAAGTTCTTGCTGCTGTCGAACGGGAAAAGCTGATCACCATCATTCGCAAGCCTGATCCCGCCTCTTTCGGCAGAGCCATGCAGGCACTTTATGACGGTGGTGTTCGTCTGGCTGAGATCACTTTTGACCGTGCAGGCACTTTCCCTAAAGAACTGACTGCCGCTCTCATCAAACAGCTCTGTGAACAGTTTGACGGCAAGATGCTGGTTGGTGCCGGTACGGTTACCACCAAAGAAGATGTGCTGATGGCCTGTGAAGCAGGTGCCTCTTATATTATCTCGCCCAATTTTGATCCCGAGATTATTTCGCTGACCAGAAAACTGGGCCTTGTTTCGATGCCTGCCGCCTTTACTCCCACTGAGATCGCCGCCGCAGCACAGTACGGTGCGGATTATATCAAACTCTTCCCGGCCAACGAACTGAGTGACGGATATGCCAAAGCGGTTATGGCACCTCTTTCTGATGTAAAGATGCTGGCCGTCGGCGGTATCACTGCTGAAAATGCAGGCAAATATATCGGCCTTGGATTCAGCGGCGTCGGTGTCGGCACTTCGCTGTACAATAAAAAGCTGATCGACGCAGAAGACTGGAACGGTCTTACCGAACTGGCTAAAACTTATGTCGAAGCCGTAAAAGGCTAAAATAAAAGCTCCTTCCGAGAGGAAGGAGCTTTTTTGATACAGAGGATATTACCAGTGGCATTTACCGCTGTCCAGAAGCATCTTCATGAACAGACCACCCTGAACGGTGCGGTGCTGGAAGCCACGCATTTTTGCAGTGG
>JAFQND010000173.1 GCA_017396055.1 Oscillospiraceae bacterium | reverse complement strand
TAACGAGCAGCAATATATGCCGCGGTCAGCTCCGCTTGCAGCCGGCCTTTCGGGGTCAGGTCATGGTAAGATTGTCCGGCAAAGACACAGGCGAGATTCGCCATGCTTTCGGCGTGCCGCTCGAGGATCAGGGTCGTCATGCAAGAGCTCCTTTGCTGTATGATGATTTCAGTATAACACACCGCCCGTCCGAAAACAACTGCACCGTCCGGATAAAAAAGCACCGGAGCGTTTTGCTCCGGTGCGGAAAATTTCAGCGGCAGGATCAGCCTTCCAGAGTCTTCAGATATTCGAAGCAGCCGGCAGCTTCGGTGATGCCGTCGGGATTGAGGCTTTCGCTCTCAACGACCATGGAGATGCCCATGGCCAGAGCGGCCTCGCGTACTTTTGCAACGGGAGCGGAGCCCTTGCCCAGCCAGCGGCCTTCGTGGTAGCCGGCACCGTCCTTCAGGTGGACCAGTTTAACACGGTCGCCCAGACGATGCATCATGGCAACGGGATCCTGCTTGCCGGCAAATGCCCAGTAGGTATCGATCTCGAAGTCCATGGCGGTGCGGTTGATCAGTTCATTATGGATCAGCAGACCGTCTTTGTTGGGGAAGAATTCGTGGCTGTGGTTGTGGTACATCAGAGAAATGCCTTCTGCTGCCAGGCGGGGCAGATATTCATTGACCTGTTCGATGAACTCATCCAGTTTTGCTTTAGTGGACAGGTCGTGGCCGGGAATGATCAGCTTGTCGCAGCCGATGGCCTTGTGGTAAGCGACCATGCCGTCAAAGTCAGCCATCAGTGCATTCAGACCGGTGTGGGTAGCAATGGCAGTCAGACCGTATTTATCCAGCCAGCTCTTGACTTCCTCTGCGGGATGATCGAAGAAACCGGCGAATTCCACCGTTTTATAGCCGATCTCGGCGGCAGCGCGCAGACCTTTTTCCAGGTCATCCTTGGTGATGTCGCGCATAGAGTACATCTGCAGTCCGTATTCAGTCATTGTCAAAACTCCTCTCGGTTTTTCGGGCAGAGGCCCGGAGATTTGTAATCGTTTTCGACTTCAGTATACACAGAAATCCCGGAAAGCACAATAGGCAGATGGGATAAACTTTAAAGCCGCAGGTTGTGAAAAGGGACGAGGAAAACACCGATGCGTTAAATTCGATTTATCTTTAAAAGGATATTGCAATTGTCTGTTGTTCCATGGTATCATGAATACAAAGATCCCTGTCAAGGAGGAATTTATCATGATGAAGATCGGCGTATGCGTGATCTATCGGAGCATGGAACAGCTGGACGGACAGTTCAGATCACTTGTCGAGCGGGATTTTGACAACTGTCAGCTGGTCTGGTGGGACACCACTGTCTGGAACGACGAAAACGCAGCCGTTGTCAATGAACTCGTCAAAAAGTACGGCATTACGATCTCGGCTTTCTGGTGCGGCTGGGAAGGTCCCACTGCCTGGAATTTCTATGAAGGTCAGAAAACTCTTGGCCTGCTTCCTCCCGAATATCGCGAGGTACGCGTCAAAAACCTCTGCGACGGCGCCGATTTCGCCAAAAAACTGGGTGTGGAAAATGTGGTCACCCATATGGGCTTCATCCCCGAGAACCCTTACGACCCCGAATTTGAGCCTCTCTGTGATGCGATCCGTGTGGTTGCGGAGCATCTGAAGAAAAACGGTCAGTATCTGTTGTTCGAGACCGGTCAGGAAACTCCCGTCACCATGCTGCGCTGCTTTGAGAAGGTAGG
>JAFQND010000172.1 GCA_017396055.1 Oscillospiraceae bacterium | reverse complement strand
TCTGAGAGAAGACATCAGCGGCCTCCTGACCGGTGTACTGGGTGATGACAACGCTGTTGATGCTGATATCCATGGCGCTGATGTCATCGATCAGCCGCAGTACATCCATCTCATAAGAGATTCCCACATCAGAGCGTACCTTGTTCTTTTCAATATCTTTGGCGCTGACGCAGAAGATGATCTCTGCCATGTCTCTGAGCTCGTAAAGCAGCCGGATCTTGGCGCCGGCATCAAAACCGGGCAGAACTCTTGCAGCGTGATGATCGTCAAAAAGCTTGCCGCCAAATTCCATATACAGCTTGCCGCCGAACTGTTCAATGCGCTCGACGATATGCTTTTTCTGGCGTTCCATGTAGATGTTCGTATCAAAGCCGATCTTCATGAAAAATCCTCCGTTTTAAGGATATTTGCGCATGTTTTCGCAAGAAAACAAAACCTGTATATAGAATACCACGGAAACGGACTGATTTCAATGGAAAATTTACGATTGGACCACAGAAGATAAGGCGCCGAAATTGTCTGTTTTTGATGATTTTTGCCGATGGCGGAATTGCCGATGCTGTGCTATAATAAAAATAGTCACCCTATCTGAGGAGGAACACCATGAAAACCAGAGTAGAACATCTCGACCTGTCCGCCGGCGAGCGGGTCATGGTCGTCAGCGATATCCACGGAAACCTGCGCGCCTTCAACGCCGTGCTGGAAAAATCCGGCTTCTGCGAGGATGATATTCTCATCATTGAGGGCGATTTTATCGAACGCTGCAAAGAAAACCTCGCCACCCTCCGCCGGGTCATGGAGCTGTGTGAAAAGCCGAACGTCCATGCCCTGACCGGCAACGTCGACTGTGACCGGTGGCGCTGCTTTCACACCGATGACGAGGGAATGATCGCAAGACTCTGGCAGACTTCTCTTGACCTGATGGATTGGCACGGCAGCTGTATTCTGTTTGAGATGTGCGGCGAGCTGGGGATCACCCTGACAAACCTCGATCAGTTCAAGGCGGCGCTCCCGCTGATCCGCGAGAAATTCCGTCCGGAGTTTGACTTTATCAGAAATCTTCCCACCGTCTATGAGTCGGAGCATTATATCTTTGTCCACGGCGGTCTGCCGTCGGACGACCTGACCAATCTGGGCGAAAACCCGATGCCTTATCTGAAAAACGATGCCTTCATCGACAAAGGTATCTGCTTTGACCGCTGGCTGGTGCTGGGACACTGGCCCTGTTCCCTTTACCGCACCGACAGCTATTCCTTCGAGCCCTATGTGGCATGGGACCAGCACATCATCGCCAACGACGGCGGATGCGGTGTTAAGGCGGAGGGCCAGGTCAATCTGACCGTTCTTGCCCCCGAAGGCGGCAAACCCCTCTGCCATTACAGCGAAGATGACCTGCCCAAAGTCCGTGCCCTTGACCCGCAGGAACCTGCAGCCGACACCGTTGTGGTCAGCTGGGTGACCCGTCATGTGGAGCCGGTGGAAGTGGGCGAGGAGTTCTCGGTCGTCCGTCATAAAAAGACCGGTAAGGTCTTCCGCGTGCCCAACGGCATGTTCTATGGCGACTGGGAGCTGATCCGCAATAACGATTATCTCAGAAAGACCGGCAGAGCCGACGAGACCGCCGACGATTCCGCTGCCGAGCTTTGCTGCCGTGATTACGGCGACGGCGTGCTGGAGGTGGAGTCCGGCGACGAACTGGGTCTGCTCCTTGAGACCTCCGAGGGCATTCTCGCCAAGAAAAACAGCAGAGTCGGCTGGTACCGCGGCCGCTATGAAAAGCTGTAAGGAGACAATATGAAAAAACTTATTGCTTTCTTTAAAAAGGAGACCGTTCTCTGTGTGGCGGGGCTGGCGGCACTGATCACCGTCTTTTTCGTACCGCTCAGTGCGGACTATATCGGCTATATCGATTTTCGCGTGCTGGCGCTGCTCTTCTGCCTGATGGCAGTGGTGGCAGGTCTCGGCAAGGCGGGTCTCTTTGAAATGTTGTCTGCAAGGCTTACCTCTGGCGTGAAGACCTCCCGAAGCCTTTGCCTGATCCTTGTGCTGCTCTGCTTTTTCTCGTCGATGGCCATCACCAATGACGTGGCGCTGATCACTTTTGTTCCCTTCGCGATCCTGTCGCTCTGTGCGGCGGGGCTGAAAAAACTGCTGATCCCGGTGATCACGATGCAGACCATCGCCGCCAACCTGGGCAGCATGCTGACTCCTGTCGGCAATCCTCAGAACCTCTATCTCTATTCCCGCTATGGCTTTACTGCCGGAGAATTCTTCTCACTGACCCTGCCGGTGACGGGCGCATCCCTTGTGCTGATCCTTCTGGGCTGTCTGCTGCTGCCGTCCGAGAAGCTCGCCGGCCGTACCGGCACGGAGATCCCGAAACTGGAGACAAAGGGGCTTATCAAATACAGCGGCCTGTTTATCCTTTGTCTTGCGACGGTGTTCCATCTGATCGAGTGGCCGTTTATGCTGGCGATCGTGGTGCTTTACCTGTTTTTGCAGGATAAGGCGCTGTTCAAAAAGGTGGACTACAATTTGCTTCTGACCTTTGTGTTCTTCTTTATCTTTGTGGGAAATATGGGTGCCATGGAACAGGTGCGGAATCTGATCGGTCCGCTGATCGAGGGCCGCGAAGTGCTTTCGTCCATCCTGCTCAGCCAGGTCATCAGTAATGTTCCCGCGGCGGCGCTGCTCTCTGCCTTTACCGAAAACGGCGCAGCTCTGCTTATCGGCACCAATATCGGCGGCCTCGGCACGCTGGTGGCATCGCTGGCGAGCCTCATTTCCTACCGTATCTACTGCGGCAGCGAAGGGGCAAACGGTGGAAAATATCTTGGATTCTTCACGGCGGTCAACCTCATCATGCTGGTGCCGCTGACGGTGCTGGGCATCATGCTTTAAGGAGTGAATGTCATGGCAGTGCATTTCGATCGCTCCCGTCTGGAACAGGTACTGGAAAACCATGAAAAATGGTGGCAGGGCAAGCTGGACCGTCCGCTGGTGCGTGCGGTCATCACCGACGCCTACGAAGCGAAAAAGATGGACATCCCCGTTTTGTCCCAGAAAAACTGCACCGATTTTCGCTATTCGCCCGAAGAACTGATCGAAGCGCTGGACAACTGGCTCAGCAGGCAGGAATATCTGGGCGACGGTTATCCGCTGGTCAATTTCGACGGATTCGGTCCCGGCGTACTGGCTGCTTTCTGCGGCGCAAAACTGGACAACAGCTCGGGCGGTGTCTGGTTCTTCCCTCCAAAAGAGAAGATGGAGCTTCGGGACATTCATGTCCGCTATGACCCGGAGAATATCTATGCAAAGCGCATCAAGGACATCTATCGTGCCGGCCTGAAAAAATGGAACGGCAGTGTTGTCATGGGTCTGCCGGATCTGGGCGGTGTGATGGATGTGGCTGCCACCTTCCGCGGCAGTGAAAACCTCCTTCTGGACCTTTATGATGAACCGGAAGAAGTGCTCCGCCTTGTAAAAGAGATCGAGACCGCGTGGTACGAAGCCTTTTATGACTTTGTCGAAGTTCTCCGCCCCCAGGGCTGCTTCACCGACTGGAACGGCATTTTAAGCCGCGAGCCCTCCTATATCATTCAGTGCGATTTCTGTTATATGATCGGCAATCCCATGTTCCGCGGGTTCGTGCTGGAGACTCTCCGCCGCGACACCGAAAAGCTTCATAACACCATCTATCATCTGGACGGTGTGGGCGAGCTGAACCATTTGGACGATATTCTCTCCCTTGAAAAGCTGAATGCGGTGCAGTGGGTGTTCGGTGCAGGAAAACCGGATGCCGAAAACTGGCTGGACATCTACCGGAAGATCGCCGCCGCCGGCAAACAGAACATGGTTACCGGCAGCCCGGAAAGTTTTCTGAAGGTGATGGACGAGCTGCATATGACCCCCTACGGCAGCTTTGGCTTCAGAGAAAAAGACCGCAGCCTCGCGCTGCAGGTCATCTCGGCAAGATAAAACGAAAACCCGTCCTCTTTCGAGGGCGGGTTTTTTCTGTATCAGAAGATCTTTCTGGGGGAGCCCTTGGGCAGGCGGATGGTCCAGCTCTGGAGTCTCAGCCGGTCGGAGAGCCAGCGGTCCTCAAAGTCGGGGGAGTGGACCCAGCTGCACTTGAGGTTCAGATCACGCAGGTGGGGGAATTCGTTCAGATCGATCTGCCATCTGTCGGGAACGACCACAGCCTGTTCGCCGCCGGAAAGGATCTGAAGTGCTGCTCTCAGCCAGTCGGCGGGACCCAGCTTTTTGCCGCCCACTTCGATCACGGTGGGGAGGAAGCGGTCGAAATCCATCTTTTCGGCACTTTCCCGCATCTCTTCGGCGGTGACCTTCACCGGCTGGGGAACGGCATAGGGCGCCTCCAGGAAACCATAGACATAACCGCATTCGTGAGCCTCTTTGCCGCAGAGCAGATCGCGGCAGGCAAGGAAGATGTCCGAAAGACAATAGGTATCGGGGACAGTGACGGGGAAGAAGTCCTCTTCCAGCGCGGCCTTCAGGACAGGAATATCCTCTTTTCTGATCACGCGGCCGGAAGCATCGTATTTTTCGGCGATGTCCTTGTAGGTGACGATGTTGAAACGGGGGTCAGCCTGCAGAGCCTCGACAAAGAAGCGGAAATTCTCTTCGAATTTT
>JAFQND010000171.1 GCA_017396055.1 Oscillospiraceae bacterium | reverse complement strand
CCAAGCTGGTGGCAGAGCAGAAGGCCTATGAAGAGGCCCATCCTGAGGACAAGCTGACGGAAGTCACCGAGTCCGGCGAGGCTCTGCCCGCTGACGTAAAGAAGAGCCTTTCCTTTTTGCTTGCTTCCATCGCCCTGTGGTTCATCGGCTATAACGGCGTCACCACCTGGTTCTCTGTTTACGCACAGAATGTCTGGAATATGAGTCTGGGCAGTGCAAACCTCTGTCTGACCATTGCTACCGTCGGCGCCATTATCAGCTACATCCCCGTCGGCAATATCGCCAGCAAAGTCGGCCGCAGAAAGACCATCCGCTTTGGTACGGTACTGCTGGCAAGCTGCTTTGCTGCTGCATTCGTCTATACCCTCATTGCAGACAGCTTCAGCCCCATTCTGTATGTGGTCTTTGCACTGGTCGGCGTGGCATGGGCTGCCATCAACGTCAACAGCCTGCCTATGGTCGTTGAAATGTGCAAAGGCAGTGAAGTCGGTAAATTCACCGGTCTTTACTATACCTTCAGCATGACCGCTCAGATCATCACTCCCATCGTTGCAGGCACCCTGCTGCGCAATGTCAGCTATCAGGCACTGTTCCCCTATGCTGCCCTGTTCGTTGCAGCCTCCTTTGTAACCATGGGATTTGTCCGTCACGGTGACAACAAGGTCGAGGCAAAGAAAGGTCTCGAAGCTTTTGACATGGACGACTGATCCGGAACGGGAGATTACATATGACTGTATTTCTGATCATTGTTGTCATTCTGGTTCTTTTGTATCTCTTCGCACTGAAGGGGCGCACCGGACATCCCGGTCTGGAAAAGCTGAGAGGCTGGCATTTCGCTCACCGCGGACTTCATGATAAAAACTATGAAGGAATTCCCGAAAACAGCATGACTGCTTTCCGGGCTGCGCTTGATGCCGGCTACGGCGTCGAATTTGATGTACATCTGCTGGCAGACGGCGAACTGGCGGTCATTCATGACTCGCCTTTGAAGCGCACCACCGGCGCCGAAGGAAAAATCGAAGAACTGACCATCGGACAACTGAAGGATTATCGTCTTGAAAATACCGATGACACGATCCCCTCCTTCCGGGAAGTGCTGGATCTGTTTGCCGGAAAAGCCCCCATGGTCATTGAACTGAAAGCAGCCGGCGGAAATCATGCTGCTCTCTGCAAAAAGGTTTGTGAAGTGCTGGACGGCTATGAAGCCGACTACTGTATCGAATCTTTCGATCCGCGCTGTATCTGGTGGCTGAAAAAGAACCGTCCCGATATCGTACGCGGTCAGCTGGCTTCAAACTTTATCAAAGACAAGCAGAATCTGCCCCTCTGGCAGCGGATCATTCTGACGATGAATCTGACATTTCTGCTGACCAGACCCGATTTTGTTGCTTATAATTTTGCTGACCGGAATACGCTGGGCAACTTCATCGCCCGCAAGCTCTGGAAAGTGCAGGGTGTGGTCTGGACAATCCGTTCTGAAGAAGATCACAAAACCGCTCTCAAAGAGGGCTGGTGGTCGATCTTTGAGTATTTCAGACCCTGATAAACAGAAAATCCCTTCCGGAAACGGAAGGGATTTTGTTTTGCAGGTGGTTTACTTTTCGGTGTGCATCTGCTACAATGAAGAAAAGCCGAAAGGATGTGTTCAATATGAAACAGACCCGCATTTTGTTCTTCTTTGACACTGAAGATTATACCGATCTGCGCAGCGTGGATGCTGCCAGAAAAATCGCCGAACTGTTCACCGAAGAGGGCGTCACCGCTCATTTCTCGACGGCAGGTCTGGTGGCAAAACAGATGATGGACAACGGCTGCACCGATGCCATCGAGGCGATCAAAAAGCACGAGATCGGCAACCACACCTACGGCCACAGCATGCACCCCAATATCTGCCAAATCACCGACCTGGAGGATTTTGACGAGGCTTATGCCGCTGTTGAAAAGATGGAGAGCGCTTCGCTGGCACTTCTGAAGCAGGCTTTTGACCGCGATGCCGATTTCGGCGTACCTCCCGGAAACGCCGTCAGCTATGTGGCGCAGTATTACTATGCCGATCAAGGCCTGTCGATGTACGGCGATATTGCCGAGTACCGCACCGACCGCAATGCTGTCTGGGGATGCAACCTTCTGCAGATCACCTATAAAAATTCCATCGAAGGGCTGGCTTTCCGCAGAGGCGGCGAGATCGACCCCAACACCGATGCCAATATTGACGCACTGCTGGATAAACTGGCAAAGAAAGACTGGGCCATTGTTTACAGCCACCCCAACATGGCTTGCTTCAAGGAGTTCTGGGACGCTGTGAACTTCCACGGATACAATGCCCATCCCGACGGAAATTATGACCCCTGTGAGCCCCGCTCCGCCGAGGAAGAGGCACACTACTACGACACCATGCGCAAAGTCATCCGCAAATTCGTGGCAGACGACCGCTTCAAGGTCACTACCCTGCCGGAAGTCAAGGCTGAGCAGAAGACCCGCGTGACCCTGACTCCCGCTGAT
>JAFQND010000170.1 GCA_017396055.1 Oscillospiraceae bacterium | reverse complement strand
TTGGCGATCTCCACCGCCTTGAGGGTCAGAGTCTGACCGGTGGTGTTGACATATTCACAGACAAAATGCCAGTCGCCGCTGGAAAGGGGCGAGAGCCGGATCACATTGCCCGAAGAGGAAGAACCACCGGGCGTACCGGACTTCAGTGCGCCGTTTGCGTCAAAGGTATAGCTCTTTCCGTCGATAGTGCGGTTTCCGGTGACCATGGCGCCGCTTGCGTCAAGGTAGTATTTTTTGCCGCCCTGGTCGAGCCAGCCAGTCTTCATGGCACCGGAGGCCTCGAGGTAATACCACTTTCCGCCGGTCTGTACCCAGCCGGTGCGCATGGCGCCCGAACCATCCAGATAATACCACTTTCCGCCGGTCTGTACCCAGCCGGTCTTCATAACACCGGAGGATTCAAGATAATACCATTTTCCTCCTGACTGCTGCCAGCCGGTGAGCATCCAGCCGTCTTTGTCAAAGAGATACCATTTGCCGGAAATACAGCTCCAGCTGCTTTTAGGATAGCTTCCGTCGGGATTCTGGTACCACCATTTGTTTCCCGAGCTGACCCAGCCCGCCGAAACGGTCGTCGTCAGAATAACTGCCGATGCGGTCACTGCCAGCAGTGCCCGAAGGGCAAATTTTTTAAACTTCATCTGTGTCACTCCTTTGTTACTGCCATTATACACGATAAAGCAGGTGAGATGCAATAGAAACCGTGGACAAACGCTTCAGGCTGTGGTAAAATAACCGTGACAAGACGATACGGAGGGATGACCGATGGCCAGAGAAAAGGGCACCTGTGAATTCTGTGCCCGCTATGTGCTGGACGAAGAGACCGAGACCTATGTCTGCGACGTCAGCATGGACGAGGACGAGTATATGAAATTCCTGCAGGGGTGGAGCGACTGCCCCTATTTCATGCTGGACGACGAGTATAAGATCGTCCGCAAACAGATATGAGAAAACAGCAGATGGTCAGAAATAAAAAGCTTTTGGGCATTACTCTTGCCGCGGTGATACTGGCGCTGGTGCTTTGTGGTGTAAACTGGCGTCACTTTTATCGGCCTGAAGACAGAACACCGCTGGAAAAGGGCCTTGTGTGCTATGGCGGAGTTTCGACCGGAATCGATCTGTCGGTACGGCATGCGGATATTATCATCGAAGGCTCTGTAATCGCCAAGAACACCGGCGATTTCACTGAGTGCAGGGTAAGAGTAAAAGATGTCCTGTTCGGGCAGTGTGAAAGCTCTGTGATCACGCTTCGTCTTTCCGGAAACGAGGAATTCGGGATCGTCAAGCCAAGAAAAAATGATAAGGTCATTCTTTTCGTAGAAGAACACTTGGATTCTGATACGAAAGAAAAATATTATTGTACCGTAAATGCTGAAAAAAGTATCTATGTGATCAATCCTTTTGGCGGCGGGTTGTTTGCTTTTTCAACGGATGAAGAATCCACCAGGTATGACGGCAAAAATCCTTCTGAACTGAAACGCGACATCAGTGTCAAGATGGAAGAATATGCCTCAAAAGAGATCGGTTCCAACGTGGGCGATGCACTTAAACTGTATCTTGATTCACGGTCTGAACAGTAATGAAAGAGAGGAATTTGATATGAGAAAGATAATGGCATTTCTGTCGGCATTGATCATAATGATGACTTTTGCGGGATGCGGCGAGACTGTGAAGGAGCCCGAAACCACGACCTTTGCCAGCTATAACGGAAGCTATGAGATAACGGCGCCAAATGACTGGAAACGATATGATGAGAGCGCGGCATACGGCACGACGATCCTCCTCGAATCTGGAAACGGTGCTGCTGCGTTCATGATCTATGAGGAAGCAAGAGCAGATTATAATTTTACTTTTGAAGAATATTACGATGCTTTGGTTCAGATGATCGCATATGATAACAATCAGATCGAAGACAGTGAGGTGACCATCTCCGAACTGGAGAAGCTTTTATTAAGTGATGGCACCGAGGTGTGGGGCTGTGAATTTCCTTACTGTGAAGACGGCATCACCAATATGATCATGCAGCTGTATCTGTTCGAAACGGATGACAACTATGTCCGTGTTGTTGTCTCGGCGTTAAAGAGCAAGTTCGAAGGATACAGAGCCACTTTGACTGATATGGTTGAAAGTACGGTTTGCAAATAATTAAAAACCCTCCCCCGTATTTTGCGGGGGAGGGTTTTGTGTTTGATTCGTTTTATCAGAAACTGTCAAAGATGGACCGTTCGATGCCAAAGACCGAGTTCAGCGAGGTCTGCATCAGGCTGAGCTCGTGGGAATTTCCGCCGGCCATGACCGCCTCGTGGATCGCGTTGGAGGCCTGTGCGTGCGCGGCACGTTTCTGTGCTTCTCCATCATAGCCTGCGTGCATGGCGGCATTGGCCATACCGATAAAGTTCAGCGCGATGATGATGCCGAAGATGATCCATGCGAACTGAACGGCAAAAAGTGCGAACGGTACTGTCAGAAGCACTGTGTAAGCGGCGGTGTACACAATGGCGAGCACTGCTCTGATCTTGCCGTAGGCAAGGGCGGCAGCCAGCATGGCGGCTCCGCCGGCGAGCGCCAGCAGCAAAAGGATATAGGCGATACCGCGGAAGATCTCATGGGTGGACTCCATAAAGAAGAGGACAACAGCTGCAAAGTAAAGATATTTTGCGCGGTCAAGCGGAAGTACAAAAAGCTTTGTAGCCCGCATGGAG
>JAFQND010000169.1 GCA_017396055.1 Oscillospiraceae bacterium | reverse complement strand
CTTCAATGTGTTTATCCAGAAGCGCGATGACCTGTTCGGTAAATACCGGACGCTCTTTTTTGGGAAGGCCGTCATTGCCCGCTGTCAAAAGCATCTCAGCATGGGGCAGACAGATAAATTCCTGTTCGGCAAAGAGCTTTTTGAAATCGGGGTCTCTGCGCCACTGCAGCACAACGGTGCTCAGCATCGTCTTCATGACAGTAGAGATCTGGTCGCAGACAAAACAGGTATCGTTGACCGTGGTCATGCCGATGCGCTTTTTGGGCTTGGCAGAAGCTTTTTTCAGAATATCGGCATAACCGCCCTCGCGCAGGGATTTCAGATGGCTCTCCAGCATCAGCGCCAGAGAAAGACGATTTTTACAATGGAGCATCATATCAAAATGGTCGGCGCAAAAGCCCATCCGGTTGGTCTCGATACGGATATCAGGCTCCATCATAGCCGCACCCATGATATATTCGACACAGCGCTGTTCAAGGGTATCCCGCATCCGGCAGATGGGGCATCCGCATTTGGGTTCAAACACTTCACTGATGGGAATGGTATAGATACTGTCGCGCATGGTTTTTCCTCCTGACAGAAAATATGCATACTCTTACTTATTATACATTATAACATATTTTCATGGAAGGTACAATTATTTCGCTTTCCTTTAAAACGGAAAATCCCTTCTGTTTTTTACAGGCATGCATCCGTACCGCAAAGGTTGACATTTTACTCCCGGCGCGTTAAACTGAAAAAGAACGCATATCGCGACATTTTACCGGAAAGGAAGAATTTATATGAATCCCACTCCCATCACCTCTGATCTGCTGGAAAGCTGGTCGACCGATTATCAGAACTGCAGAGAGCGTCAGATCGCCACTCTCGCTCTGGCCAAGACCAATCTGAATGACGTGGCATTTGTCTCCGGCGGTGCTTTCGCCATGCGTCAGAAATTCTCGGTGGAGATCCCCACTCTGGAAGTCACCAATCAGCAGGCAAGCGGCCGCTGCTGGCTCTTCGCTGCGGCAAATGTCCTGCGCGAACGGATCGCCAATGAGAAAAACCTCGAGAAATTCGAACTTTCGCAGAGCTATCTTGCTTTCTGGGATAAATTTGAACGCGCCAACTATTTCTTTGAAAGTATTCTCGAGACCGCAGACCTTCCCGCCGATGACCGGGTGGTCGCTCATATCCTGACTACCGGTGTCCATGACGGCGGTCAGTGGGACATGTTTGTCAATATCATCGAAAAATACGGCATCGTCCCCAAGGATGTCTATGATGAGACCTTCCAGTCCTGTCACACCGGCAGCATGAATGCCATCTTCAACCGTGCCCTCAAAACCGGTGCCATCAAGCTGCGCAAGATGGTCGCTGAAGGCGCTTCCGAAGCAGAAGTAAAAGCCGTGAAAGACGAACTGCTGGGCAAGATCTACGGTTTCCTCTGCAGCTGCTACGGCGAACCTCCCAAAACCTTCGATTTCGAATATGTGGACAAAGACAAAGTCTATCACATCGAAAAGGGCTATACTCCCCTGAGCTTCTATGAAGCATATGTAGGCGATTATCTGTCCAAGAACGTCGGCATTATCAACGCTCCCACTGCCGATAAACCCTTCCACCGCACCTTCACCGTCCGCCTTCTGGGCAATGTGGTCGGCGGCAAAGATGTAAAATATCTGAACCTGCCCATGGATGAGTTCAAGGCAGCCGTTATCCGCCAGCTGGAAGCGGGAAAAGTGGTCTGGTTCGGCAGCGATGTCGGCAAATACGGTGTCCGTGAAGCCGGTGTCTGGGATGACAATTCCTTTGATTTCGAGCTGCTGACCGGTCTGGATCTGGAGATCTCCAAGGCTGACAGCCTTGATTACTGGTTCTCTGCCATGAACCACGCCATGGTCATCACCGGCGTCAATCTGGACGACGGCAAACCCACCCGCTGGAAGATCGAAAACAGCTGGGGTGACAAGAACGGCGCCAACGGCTATTATGTCTGCTCTGACAGCTGGTTCGATCAGTTTGTTTATCAGGCCACCGTTGAAGCGGAATATCTGGGCGAGGCTGCTGCCCTCGTCGAACAGGAACCCATCGTGCTGGATCCCTGGGATCCTATGGGAACACTTGCAGATTGATGAAATCAATCTGCATTTCAAGAATTCCTCGCAGTCCGAGGGACTGCGCCGTAGTCTGCCGCAGGCAGACTGGACGGACGGAATTCTTGTAGGCGTGAGTGCACCTTAGGATGCGCACTGCTGACGCATTCTCGTGCGTAGTACTTCTCTTTCGAGTTGTGCTTATCGCCATACTCCCATGAAATGTGGCACCCCTGTTCTGATCGTGCAGTAAGCACTGCTCTATCCGGAAAACTGCAGGGGATGGTCATTCATCCCCTGCTTTTGATTTTCATCCGCTGTTTCACCTCAAAACGAAAGGAGAAGATTCCGATGAACATCCTTGTCACCGGCGGCACTGTTTTTGTCAGCCGCTACACCGCCGAATGGTTCGCCAAAAAAGGGCACGAGGTCTATGTACTCAACCGCGGCAGCCGCCCTCAGCCGAAAGGCGTCACCCTGATCAAAGCCGATCGTCATGATCTCGGCAGCTGTCTGAAAGACATTCATTTTGATGCTGTATTGGATATCACCGCCTATACCGCCGACGATGTCCGCGATCTTCTGGACGGGCTCGGTTCCTTCGGCGATTATATTCTCATCAGCTCCAGCGCCGTCTATCCCGAAACGCTCCTCCGTCCTTTCAAAGAGGAAGACCCCGTCGGCCGCAACTCCCTCTGGGGCGACTACGGCTGGAACAAGATCAAAGCGGAAGAGCTGCTGTTCGAGCGCTGTCCCAATGCCTACGCCCTGCGCCCGCCCTATTTTTACGGCCCCATGGAGAATCTCTACCGTGAACCCTTTGTCTTTGCCTGCGCCGATCTGGACAGACCCTTCTATCTGCCCGAAGACGGTAAACTCCCCCTGCAGTTTTACCATGTGGAAGACCTCTGCCGCCTGATGGAAACGATCATCGAAAAGCATCCTGACGAGCATGTTCTGAACGTGGGCAACCCCACCGATGTCACCGCCGAAGAATTCGTCCGCATCTGCTATGCCGCCGCAGGCAAGGTGCCCGACATCCGCTATGTCACAGGCCACGAGGAGTACCGCTACTTCCCCTTCCGGAATTATTTCTATCATCTGGACACCACAAAACAGGAGGCCATCCTCCCCGGCGTCAGAGACCTCGCCAAAGGCATGAAGGAAGCCTACGAATGGTACAAATCCCACCCCGATGCCGAGCTGCGGACAAAGCCCTATATGGAATACATCGACGAACATATTGCGAAATAATAACAAGCCCGCCCCCTCCCGGAGCGGGCTTTTTCATTGCACATCATCTCCGCCCATGGTATAATTGTCCCTGAAAGGAGCGGATACCATGCTCTCAAAAAACATCTCCTCCCCCATCGGCCCTCTCGTCCTCACCGAACGGGACGGCGCCCTCTGCGGACTGGAATTCGGCGAAACCTCCCTTTTTCACAATGCCGTTCCCGGCGACTCCCCGCTTCTCAGACAGACCGAAAAGGAGCTGTCGGAATATTTCGCCGGTACTCGTAAAACTTTCACGGTGCCCGTCTCTCTTTCCGGCACCGCATTTCAGCAAAAAGTCTGGCAGGCTCTGACAGAGATCCCTTACGGCGAGACCCGTTCCTACGGCGATATCGCAAAGGCCATCGGCTGCCCGAAAAGCTGCCGTGCAGTGGGCGGAGCAAATCACGTCAATCCCGTTTCGATCATCGTTCCCTGCCACCGGGTCATTGGCGCGGACGGCTCAATGACCGGCTACGGCGGCGGTGTATGGATCAAGGAGTTTCTCCTGAAGCTGGAGGGGATCTTATGACCCGCTCCGAACTGCTCTCCCGTCTGGAGGAAACAGCCGAACCCGGATACCGGGATTTTTCGTTAAAACTCCTGCCCGGTACCGGAAAGATCCTGGGTGTCCGTCTGCCGCAGCTTCATAAAATTGCCGTCCAGATCGCAAATGACGAACCGCTCACTTTTCTCGACGCTCCCTGCGGAGAATTTTTCGAGGAACGAATGGTGCGCGGACTTGTCATCGCACACATGAAACTGCCGCCGGCAGAAAAGCTTATGCTGGTCCGGGATTTTCTGCCGCTGATCGACAACTGGTCGGTCTGTGACAGTTTCTGCGCCGCATTGAAAGATGCCGGAAAAGAGCAGGAGATCTTTCTGCCCCTGATTGAAAAATCTCTTTCGTCTGCCGATTGTTTCACTGTACGGTTCAGTCTGGTGATGCTGACCGACTGGTATCTGAATGATCAGTATATCGACTCTGTCCTGAAATATTTCTTTGCTTTTTCTCATCCGGAATATTATGCCCGGATGGCTGCCGCGTGGGGCATTTCCATCGCGTTTGTGAAATACCCCGACAAGACAATGGAATATCTGAAACAAAGCCGACTCGACCCGTTCACCCATAACACTGCCATCCGGAAGATCTGCGAATCAAAACGTCCCTCAGAAGAACAGAAAGAGCTCGTCAGAGGTCTGAAAAGGAAAAACTGAGCGGCTTCGCCGATGACATGGCAGGAAACAAATACTTTTTACACACACTCTCAAAGAGGTGTTCCCATGATCGTCTCCGCTTCCCGCCGGACCGACATCCCGGCGTTTCACACAAAATGGCTGCTGAACCGGCTGGATGAGGGCTTTGCCCTGACAGAAAACCCCCGGAATCCAAAAAAGCTCTCTCATATCCCGCTGGAGAAAGGCGTCACCGATATCATCTGGTTCTGGAGTAAAAACCCCTCGCCTCTGCTGCAGGAGCTGGACAATATCGACCGGTACGGTATTCCCTATGCCTTTCAGTTCACCCTGACTCCCTGCGGGCCCGCCATTGAACCCGGCACATCCGATAAAGACAAGCTTATCCGCACCTTCCTCGCTCTCTCGGAGCGCCTGGGACCCGAACGGGTGGTCTGGCGGTACGACCCCATTCTCATGACCGACGGACTCTCCGCGGAGGAACACATCCGGCTGTTCTCAAAACTCGCGCACATTCTGAACGGCAGCACCGAACGCTGTATCCTGAGCTTTCTTGATATCTATACCAGAAACAAAACGCCTCTCGCAGGGCGCTGCCGCCCTCCCTTCGAGGAAGAAAGCCTCAGAATAGCCGAAGGTTTCAGCGAAGCCGCTGCAAAAAACGGTATCCGGCTGTTCACCTGCTCCGAAGAGATGGATCTCGCCCGTTTCGGTATCGGACACGCTTCCTGTATCGACAAGGAATTGACCGAACGGATCATCGGTGCCCCCATCAAAGCCAAAAAAGCTCCGGGACAGCGTCCCCTCTGCGGATGTATCGAGTCCTCCGACATCGGTGCTTACGACACCTGCCCCATGGGGTGCCGCTATTGTTATGCCACAATGAGCCCCGAAGCCGTCAAAAAACGTCTCGGGTACTGTGATCCCGCCTCTCCTCTTCTCTGCGGACAGGTAAACGGCCGCGAGGTCATCCGCAAAGAATGGAAAAGTCTGATAGAAAATCAGCTTACTCTATAGCCAGAACGAAAGAATTATGGTAAAATAAAAGCACATATTTTTTCCAAAGGAGAAATCACCATGTCCAAACGTGAAGAATACATCCGCGCCTATGCAAAACTGGTCGTCCGCGCCGGCATCAACATCCAGCCCGGTCAGGAACTGATGGTCAACGCTCTGGTCGATGCTGCTCCCTTCATCCGTGAGGTAGTCAGAGAAGCTTATGCTGCCGGTTCCGGAAAAGTCCATGTTGCCTGGAAAGACGAAGAGATCAGCCGCCTCGATTACAGCAACCTCCCCCTCTCCTTCTATGAATCCGTTGCCGACTGGCAGCAGGCTCTGCTCAACGGTTTGGCTGACAGAGGTGCCGGCTTCCTGCATATCGACTCCTCCGACCCCGCCGCTTTCGTCGGTGTGGATCCTCAGAAATTCGTTGCCATGGGCAAAGCTATGAAGCGCGACTGCAAGGCTTACCGCGAAGGTCTGGACAAGGGCCGCAATGCCTGGTGCATCGCTGCTATCCCCTCTCCCAAATGGGCAGCACGAGTCTTCCCCGACCTGCCTGTAGAAGAAGCGATCGACAAGCTCTGGGATGCGATCCTGACCGCTACCCGCGCCGACGAGGCTGACCCCATCGAGGCATGGGATGCCCACCGCCGTTCCTTCGACGAAAAGAAGACCTGGCTCAATGAGATGAACTTCGACGCACTTCGTTTCCGCAGCGCTTCCACCGGCACCGATATCACCATCGGTATGAATCCCGGCCATCGCTGGGCAGGCGGCGGTGACGAGACCGTCGGCGGTGTTTACTACTTCCCCAATATGCCTACCGAAGAAATTTTCTGCACCCCCGACCTGAGCCGTGCTGACGGTGTTGTATTCAGCTCTATGCCTCTGTGCCATCACGGTGCCATGATCAACAATTTCTCGCTGACCTTCAAAGACGGTAAAGTTGTCGATTTCTCCGCCGAAGAGGGCTATGACAACCTGAAGGCTATCCTCGACACCGACGAAGGCGCACTGCATCTGGGCGAATGTGCTCTGATTCCCAAGGATTCCCCCATTGACCGCACCGGTATTCTCTTCTACAACACCCTCTTTGATGAGAATGCAGCCTGCCACTTCGCTATCGGCGCAGGTTTTGCCGAGTGCATCGAAGGCGGCGTTGAAATGACCAAAGAAGAGCTGAAAGCCCGCGGTGTCAATGATTCCGCTACCCACGTGGACTTCATGTTCGGCACCGCCGATATGGAGATCACCGGTATTTCCAAAGACGGCACCGAAACTCCCATCTTTGTCAAAGGACACTGGGCCTTCTGATCCTGGCGCTTTGCTTCGTATTCATAAAAACTGGAAAGGGACGGATTTCCCGTCCCTTTCCTTTATCACCGACATCTGTAACTCATATTTTCTGTCTTGACTATGTACTTCAATAAAGATATCTGTAACTGGAAAAGCTGGGGAGAAGTTTTTCAGGACAAAGAAGCTTTTTCTCCTCTCGCCATGGCGATCCTGCAGCAGGAAGGACTTCCGCCCCTTCCGCTGGAAAACCTTTCTCCCGGCACAAACGCCGTCTTCCGTTCGGGAGATGTCGTTATCAAGATCTATGTTCCCGCCGAAAGCGGCTATGACTCTCTCTCTGACTGGCAGAACGAGATTGCTGTTATGCAGCGCGCCATGGAGCTGGGCGTTTGTGCACCGAAACTGCTCTGTGCCGGCGAAAAACAGGACAAGTACCTTTTCCGCTATATTGTAATGGATTTCTGCCCCGGCAGAGAAGCCGGCGATGCTTTCGCCGGAATGACTCCTGCCGAACGCCGGTCTTTTGCTGTACGGATCGGCGAAGTCCTGAAAAAGCTGAATCAACCTGCCGCTGTCGCAGGAAAAGATCTGAAAAAACAAGCCGCCGAAAATGAACATTTCGACTGCCTGCATCCTCATCTGGTCCGTGAGATCAAACAGCGCGTTGCCGCTTTGCCGCTGGATGAGGAATATGTGCTTGTCCATGGTGACTGCACCGGAGAAAATGTCCTGGTAAACGGCACCGAACCGATGCTGATCGATTTTGCCGACTGTACCCTTGCGCCCGCCTGGTATGAACTGCCTGCGGCGGTATTCGAGTTGTTCCGCTGTGACCCCAATGCGGTAAATGCCTTCCGCGGCGAGACCGACGAAGAGACTTTCCTGCAAAAATTACTGGACGGCTTGTGTATCCACCAGTTCGGCGGCTTTATCCTTCACGATTTCTTCCTGCGGGAAGGCTATGCCCTGGACGAAGTATGGTCGCTCCGGCAGCTGGAGTTTATCCTGCGGCAGAAGCTCTTTGACATCGGCAACATTTCCGACTGCTTCTCCTCCGCTGTTTTCCCCGATCTGACCGGTGATATTCTCACCGATGCCAGGATCCTCTATCTGGCAAACGGCCGTACAGACACCCTTAACCATGTAAAAGAGGTGGCCGAAACAGCGGTCGAACTGGCAGAGCGCTTCGGCGCAGAACCGGAGGCCTGCCGCACCGCGGCTATCCTCCATGACCTTGCAGCTGTACTTTCCAGAGAAACGATGCTGCAGACAGCAAAAGACCTTGGCATGGAACTGGATCCCGCCGAAGAACAGTTCCCGATGCTGCTGCATCAGCGCTTCGGCGTCATGCTGGCAAGAGAACGGTTCGGCATCACCGATTCAGATATCCTCTCTGCGATCGGACATCACACGACACTGAAAAAAGATCCTTCTGACATTGACATGATCGTCTTTCTGGCCGACAAAATCCGATGGGACAGAGGTACTGTGCCGCCTTTCCTGCCGGTCATTGAAAAAGGACTGCAGCTTTCGCTGAAGGCCGCCTGTCTGGAATACTTCGATTATGTCACCCACCACAGCATGATCCTTCGGGCACACCGCCTGATGGAAGAAGCCCACACCGCACTGCGCCGCGACAGAGCAAAAGGCACCCTCTGACACAACCGGGAGTTGAGTATATGTACGAATTGATACAAGTATCGGAACACAGTTTTTACGTGCAGAGCCCTGCAAAAATCGGTCTGTTCAAGACCGGAAATGATGTCTTTCTGATCGACAGCGGAAATGACAAAGATGCCGGCAAAAAGGTTAAAAAGATCCTGGACCAGAACGGATGGACTCTGCGCGCTGTTTTCAATACCCATTCCCATGCCGACCATATCGGCGGCAACCGCTATCTGCAAAGCCAGACCGGATGCCGGATCTATGCACCCGGTATTGAGCATGCTTTTACCAGGCACCCTGTTCTGGAGCCTTCTTTCCTCTTCGGAGCAAATCCTCCGAAAGACCTGCGTCACAAATTTCTGATGGCGCAGGAAAGTGACGTGCTCCCTCTGACGGATGACTGTCTGCCCGACGGATTGACCGCCATTCCCCTCCCGGGCCATTCCTGGGATATGATCGGTTTCCGCACGAAGGATGATGTGGTCTTTCTGGGCGATTGCCTCTCGGGAAAAGAAACGCTCGAAAAATACCAGATCAGTTTTCTGACCGACCCTGAAGCTTATCTCGATACACTGCAGGCTGTCGGGGAGATGAAAGCCTCCCTCTTCATTCCCTCCCATGCCGACCCGACGGAATGTATCACAGAACTGGCTCAGTACAACATCGATAAGGTGCACGAGATCGCCGACAGCATCCTCGATATCTGTTCGATCGCTGTCTCTTTCGAGAACATTCTCAAGCAGCTGTTTGAGCGTTATGCGCTGACAATGAATTTTGAGCAGTACGCTCTCATCGGAAGCACTGTTCGCTCTTATCTCACCTGGCTGAAAGAGCGCGGTGAGCTGAAGGTCAATTTTACAGACAACATGCTCCTCTGGGAGCGCACCTGAACATTTTGAGGTATAACAAATCCCCGGACACAGATGTGCCCGGGGATTTTAAATTGCTTACAGGCTGGTGATGCGCTTTTTATAGGTCTCGAGGATCACCTTATTGGCGCGGTCGCCTTCATCGGTGTTGGCGCTGGTAAAGACAGGGGGAACCATGCCCTTGGCCAGCAATTTTTCAACGGTGTTGACCACAACAAGGTTGACCAGCGTCACATCCATGACCGTGGAGGTGGGTGCGATCATCTGGCTCATACCCGGGAGCTGTACCGAAGCATCACCCACGACGCCGCAGTTATCCAGCACATAATCACAGACCTGATACAGATTCTTTCCGCCGGAGTGACGGGAGGTGACGTTACTCGAGTGATTCATCGAGGTGACAGCGACAGTGATCGCTCCCCGTTTCTTGGCTTCGATGGCGGCATCGATAACGGCACAGTTGCGGCCGGAGTTGGATGCGATGAAGATAATATCTCCCTCACCAAGGCCGGAATGGGCGATAACCATATTGCCCAGGCCTTCCAGACGTTCATAATCGCTGGATTTGCTTGCGCCTTCATGGAGCATCAGATCGGTCTCCAGAATGGGACAGACGCTGACCAGACCACCGGCACGATAGAAGGGCTCCTCACAGATCATATGGGAATGACCGGTACCGAAGAAATAAAGCAGATGGTCGTTGTAGATCGCTTCAGCACAGAGTTCTGCCACCTTGTCGATGGTGTCTTCCTGGGTAGCTTCCAGCTTGTCCAGCAGAGTGCGGATATTGTTCAGATAGGTTTTGTTCATGATTCTCCTCCTCAGTTCTCTTTCATATAAACCGTCATCAGATCGATACAGGTTTTGAGCCTCATCATCATCGTATCGGCACGGGCATATTCCCTGTCAGTATGGGAAAATTCTCCCTCGGCACCCATACCGTCCAGCACCGGGATGCCGGTCGATGCGGCATAAGAACCGTCGCTGCCGCCGCCATGGATCTTTCCCTGCAGGGTGAGGCCGTTTGCTTCTGCACAGCGTTTTGCCAGCCCGAACAGCACCTTTGAAGCTTCGCTCTGGGGCATCGGAGGTCTTCCGCCGGGGAATTCTACCTTCACACTGATCAGCGGATCAGTATTCTTCTGACAGATGGCGGTGATCTCTTCCTTCATCCGCTCAGCCTGCACAGGCTCGAAGCAGCGGAATTCACCCATCAGCGAAGCATTTTCTGCTACGATATTGGCTTTGCCGGCACCGCCTTCGATGCCGCCGATATTGACCGAGATCTGCGCCTCATCATCTCTGAGAGCATAAAGATCGGTGACGATACGACAAAGCTCCTGAATGGCACTGCGTCCGGCCTGATAGTTGACACCCGAATGGGCAGCAACGCCCTTTACATGAACGCGGAAGGAATAAAGACCTTTTCTTGCCACCGTACACCAGCCGGGAGCCATCGGTTCCATACAAAGACAGGCCTTTGAAGTTCTTGCTTTTTCCAGGATCAGGTCTCTGCTCTGACGGGAGCCGATCTCTTCATCGCAGTTCAGCACCGCGCAGACCGACCAATCATCGGGCAGGTTTCCGGCAAAATGCCGCATGATCTCGGTGATCATCAGCACACCGCTCTTCATATCCAGTACACCCGGACCGGTCAGAATATCGCCTTCCCGCTTAAAAGGCCTCTTTTCAGCGGTCCCCTCAGGAAAAACGGTATCCATATGCCCCAGAAGCAGAAGCTGTTTTTGACCGTTTCCGATACGGGCTTCCAGAACATTGCCGCCTTCCCGCTCATGGACCGTTACATCACAGCCGGCGGTGAAAAGATCTTTTCTGAGACTGTCAGACATCTTGTCCAGCAGTTCTTTATTCCCGCTGGGGGTATCCATATTCACATAGTTTTCCAGCCGTTTCAGAAATTCGTCCAGATTTATTTCACACCAAGGATGCATCGTTTTGCACACTCCCATACCTTTTGTCTGGTACCTTCCCCGTAACGGGAGGCAATATCCTCATAGCTGCTGTCAGCGGTCAGAGGGGCCCCGCTGGGCAGATAACCATCATATCCGCCGGCATAACAGAAAAGATACACCGGCTTGCCCGCCGCCGCAGACAGCGAGGATTCCAGGTCTTCGCAATCTTCGCTGCCGGTCTCAAAGGGCAGGGTCAGCAGCACAAATGCGCCAAAGTCCGCCGCCGCGATATAAACAGGTCTTGCCGGTTCGGGCTGTACATTCTGCCGCTCCAGCACAGCGATGCGGGAGTCATATTCTCTCCATGCCTGTTTATCGGTACAGGCGGCAGCCTTTTCTCTCAGTGCCGCAAGGAGTTTTTCCTTCACTTCACCCTCCAGACCACCGGGGCGGGAGAGGAAAATGGTCTCGGAAGCGGTGCGGATATGCAACTTTTCACAGATTTCTCCTTCGGGAGCGTTCAGCACGCCCTCCGCCAAAAGGCCGCCCAGTCTGGCAAGTTCTTCCGGTGAAGAATCCATTCTGGTGAAACGGGTGGACATATCTGCACAGGCGCCGTTGAAGAAGATGCTCTTTTCACCGACCAGTTCTCTTGCAGCACCGGGCAGGTCAGCGGAGAACAGCAGATTTCTCTCATCAAAAACAGTGGAGTGACAGGCAAAACGGCAAAGGGTCAGGGTATCTTTCTCCCGTCTGAAACGAAAGACCAGCAGCGGCATCGGGAACTGTGCACCCTCTCTGCCCTTATTCCGGCGGGAGGCTACCCCGGTAACGGTTGTCTCAGTGACTGAAAGTTCACTCTCTTCCAGACCGCAGAGCGCCGTTTCGGCAGCAGCCATGGTCTCCCCGACCAGACGATCGGCATAGGCCTGATCGAACTGTGACCGTCCCGCAAAATGAACACCGGGAGCGCTGTGGGTATGTGTTGCCGCAGAAATGACACGGTCTTCGGCGATGCCGAACCGTTCTGCAGCTTCTTTCCGTATCCGTCCGCAGAGGGTGTTATCTACGCCCAGCAGATCAAAAGAACAGAAAAGGAAAGCGCCTCTGTCATCCTCCGCCGCCAATACCGAAACATAGAGAGGATCTCTCGTACCGGCAGACGGCAAAGTTCTGCGGTCAAAACCCGCCATCTGTGTTGAATAAGCCGGAGTGATCTCTCGGCGTGCAAAACCTGCTCTCACGGCCGTACCCCCTTTGCATTCTGCAGAAGTTTATCCGCCGCATCATCCGATCCGGCCATATGAAGTGCCAGTGCAGCCGAAGCAGCCGCCGGATGAGCCTCGGGCCAAAGCATTTCTGAAACGCCCTCCTGCCCCAAAAGCTTTTCACGGAGCATCGGGATCAGCGCACTTTCTTTTCTGACAAGTCCGCCTGAGAATACCACAGGATATTTTTCGAGAGGCCCCTCCCGCACTGCGGTCAGCACAGCCAGCGCGATCTCATCTGCCGTACGGCGCAGCAGTTTTTCGGCAGCGGCACTGCCTTTTTCATACAGCGCAAATACCGTTTTTGCGGCCGAAGCCACTTCACTGCGCTGGTCATCGCTGTGATGCAGATGATAGAGAAGTTCTCTGGGCGTTGTTACGCCGTAATGTCCGAATATGGCCCGGACAAAATCTTCTTCCGGCTGTTCACGCTTGTCGCTCATCCGCATGGCCAGCCTTGCGGCATGCAGGCCCAGATCATATCCCGAACCTTCATCTCCCAGAAGGGTCCCCCATCCGTTGACGCGGATCAGCTCGTCTTTGCTGCAGACATAGGTGATAGCTCCGGTACCCGCGATGGAGACCACCGCAGGCTTTTCGCCGGCGGTTCCAAACCAGATGGGCATCAGGTCACTGTCACACCAGAGTTTCTCCGCATCGATACAGGTGGAGAAAAAGGGAACATGCGCATCGCCGTTGCGGATCAGAATGGCAGCAGAAGCCATATATGCCGCTTCCAGCCGGACGGGTTTCAGACCGGCTGCCGCAAAAGCCTGCTCAGTCGCTTCACATACTGAACGGGCAGCGATCTCCTTGCCGCAGTAAAGATAGTTGGACGGTCCGCCGACACCGCTTCCCAGAAAGCGGCCTGTTTCATCTGTCAGAACACAGGCTGTCTTGGTGCCTCCGCCGTCATATCCTGCAAAATATTTCATGTCAGAACCTCTGAATAGTGATACAGGCTCCCCCGTGAAGGAGGAGCCTTGTTCAAATTCTCAATAATCAGGCGTAAACGATGTCGTAGCTCTGATCGCCAAAGTTGACAGTAACGGTAGTGCCGTCAGAGAAGGTGGAGCGATGCTTGAGCGCATTCTCATCCAGAATATCGTGACGAACCAGTTCGCACTTGGCGATCTTTTCCTGCAGCTCGCGGACGATACGCCAGCGGGCGATGTTTTCCTCGAGAGGTCTGCCGCCGCCGAAGGCACCGTCAACACCGGGATATGCGCCGTCCTTATCCATATAGGCTGCGCCGCCGTTGAGCAGAGCGTGGAGCATATAGTCTTCCTGACCTTCCAGATGGTCCATGGGCCAGGGCAGGATCATGCACTCATGATATACCAGGTTGAACAGGGGTGCGGGGATACCGTGACGGGGAGTACCGGGAGCAGCCAGCATAAAGTCATAGGGACCGTAGTGGCAGAAGACAAGGCTTTCCATTGCCCAGTCGCCGCATTCCTCAGAGCTGGGAACGATACCCTTGGAGGT
>JAFQND010000168.1 GCA_017396055.1 Oscillospiraceae bacterium | reverse complement strand
GGAAACCCACCGGCACCGCCGGCAGCAAGGCAATCGTCGTCGAAGTCATTACCGATGACAGCTCGAAAGAGTATAAGATCAAAACCGATGCGGAATTCCTCCGCGGTGCTCTGGAAGAAGCCGGGCTGGTAGAGGGCAGTGAGAGCGAATACGGTCTCTTTGTCACCGGAGTAGCCGGCATTACCGCCGACGATTCCAAACAGCAGTGGTGGTGCTTCACCAAGGGCGGCGAGGACCTGTTTACCGGTGTCGATGATACCCCCATCGCTGACGGCGATCATTTCGAAGCCACACTGACCACCGGTTGGTAAGATGCAGCTGAAACGAGTAGTCCTCTGCGGCTTTCTGGCAGCGATCCTTTATCTGCAGCAGCTGGTGCTGTCGGGACTTCCCAACATCGAGCTGTGCTCGCTGCTGATCATGCTGTTTACCCTCGTCTTCCCGAAAGAGACCCCGTGGACCATCGCGGTCTTTGTCCTTCTGGAAGGTATCACCTGGGGCTTTGGCACCTGGTGGGTGGGATACTGTTACATCTGGCCGATCCTCGCGGGGATCACCTGGCTTTGCCGCAAAAATACCGATCTTCTGATCTGGGTGGTCATCGCCGGCGCTTACGGACTGGTGTTTGGCGCGCTTTATGCCATTCCGTATCTGTTTGTCGGCGGCTGGACGGCTGCGTTCAGCTACTGGATCGCCGGTATTCCCTTTGACCTTGCCCACTGTGCAGGAAATGTGGTTTCTGTACTGCTGCTCTGGAAACCCTTCTTTGCTGTACTGACGAGGCTGAAAAAGCAATTCAATATCTGATGAGACGCCCGTAAGGGAGCTCACCGCGCCGGCTCTATGCCGCTCCACGGCGCTTCCTGCGGGCATTTTCTGTTTCTTTCTGCCGGCGAAACCGTTTTGAGCTTTTTGGCTCCGACAAGAAAGGAATCACAGAATGAAAAAACTGATCGCCGTTTTTACGGCATTTTTGATGATATGCTGTCTGCCGCTTCCGGTCATGGCCGGCAATATCGTTTCGGGATCGCGGGGGACAGAGGTTCGCCGTCTGCAGATGAATCTGAACGGTCTGAATTATTCTGCCGGTGCGGAGGACGGCATTGCCGGAAAACAGACGGTCGCCGCTGTACGGAGTTTTCAGTCAGAAGCACATCTTAACGGCATCGCGGAAGTGTCCCGGCTCGTCCCGGACGGGATCGTGGGACCTGCCACCAAAGAAGCCCTCCGGTCGATCGTCAGCACGCTGCAGAAAAAGCTTAATGCGCTGGGTTATGATGCGGGAACAGCTGACGGCATCTATGGCGCCGGAACAAAAGCGGCCGTCCGCAGGTTTCAGCAGGCGCAGGGCCTTTCTGCCGACGGAATAGCGGGTCCTGCGACAAGAACAGCGCTGGCAAGGGCATCATCGTCCCTGAAAAGCCGCGCTCTCTCCGGTTGGGTAAAACCGATCCGCAAAGCGATCCTGCCGGTGACCGGCGGCAGAGCCTTCGGCGCCTCCCGTTCGGACGGTAGAAAACACGCCGGGATCGACTGGTATGTGGAAAACGGAGCGGGTACCCCTGTTTATGCCATGACGGACGGAGTTGTGCAGGAATATTCCTATAATACCTTCTATGGCGGAACCGGCATGATCTCGGTGAAGCATCCGGACGGTTCGGTAGCCCGCTATGGCGAGATCACTCCCTGGGTAAAAGCCGGTACGGCGGTAAAAAAGGGGCAGCAGATCGGTGTTCTGAAAGCGAACAATATCGACGGCGGTACCATGCTTCATCTGGAACTGTATATGGGCACTGCTTCCGGCAGTCTGACCGTCACCGGAAACCGGAGCTATACCTATCTCTCATCGGCAAAATACAACAGAAGAAAAGATCTGATCGATCCGACATTTCTTCTTGGCCTGTAAAAGGGAAGAGGGCATCAAACGATGCCCTCTTTTGTCATGTTTTTTTGCGGGGAAGA
The DNA here is from genome assembly GCA_017396055.1 of Oscillospiraceae bacterium. GTDB lineage: Bacteria > Bacillota > Clostridia > Oscillospirales > Ruminococcaceae > Faecivivens. The sequence goes on along the minus strand of JAFQND010000168.1, from coordinate 611 downwards.
CTCCAGACCGTGTCGAAAATGTCGAGCCCGTAATAAAGGCAGGAGAATCCCGCCGCGAATTTATCGAGATATCTCAGCGGATATCCGAGAAGGGGATGTTTTTCCAGAAGTGAGTCGTATACGAATATTTCCCGGCTCAGATCGTACGGGGTGAGGAAGATGTACAGGCAAAGGATCAGCGCCGCGGTGTCGCACAGGATCGTTGTCCACATGAGCCGTGCGGTATAACCGTTCTCCAGTTTTCTCAGGAAGGCGACGATATATCCCATCAGGAAAACGACGGCGAAGACAGGCTTCCATGTATCCGCATTTTGAGACCGAAGAATGTTTACGTAAATGCCATAGGGATCAATATAGATCCTGAGAAGATGTTCCGCGGTGAAGAGAATAACTACCAGCAGTGTCAGCACGATGATCCTGAAAGTGACCTCAAACCGTTCGAAGGAGTTGAACGGTGCGATGCGGGAGGGCTGCTTTGTAAAGCGGATGAAAAGCTTCAGAATAAAGAACAGAAGAACTGTTCCGATAACAGAAACTGCCAGTGTGGTCAGCGCAGTGCGGCAGATCTGCCCGACAGCCAGAGTGTCTTCTCTGTAGCGTATATATCCCTC
>JAFQND010000167.1 GCA_017396055.1 Oscillospiraceae bacterium | reverse complement strand
CCTCCCGGAAAGATCATCAAAAACCTCGCTTCTTTGTCCGGCGGTGAGCAGTCCTTTGTGGCGATCGCGATCTACTTTGCGATCCTCAAGGTCCGTCCCGCACCCTTCTGTGTGCTGGACGAGATCGAAGCCGCGCTGGATGACGTCAATGTCACCCGCTATGCCGAATATCTGCGGGGTATCTGTGACAGAACGCAGTTCATTCTGATCACTCACCGCCGCGGCACCATGGAAGAAGCAGATATGCTTTACGGTGTGACGATGCAGGAACAGGGCGTATCCAAGCTTCTGGAACTGAAGGTCACCGAGATCGTGGAGAGCTTCGCCGAAGGCGGCGCTCAGTAAAGGAGAACATGAATGGGATTTTTTGATAAAATCAAAGAAGGACTTCGCAAAACAAAAGAGTCGATGATCAAAAAGGTTGAGAGTGTTATCAACTCTTTCACCAAGATCGATGAGGACTTTCTTGAAGAACTGGAAGAGACCCTGATTATTTCTGACGTGGGCGTACAGACCGCCGGTGAGATCATCGAGGCCCTTCGCGGAAAGATCAAAGAGACCGGTGCCACCGATACGGGCGTGGTCATGGGCCTTCTGGAAGAGATCATCGCTGATATGCTCAGAGAGGAACGTCCCTTTACCATCGAGACAAAACCCTCTATCGTCTTTGTCATCGGCGTCAACGGCGCCGGCAAGACCACGACCATCGGAAAGCTGGCAGCCCGTTATAAAGCAGAGGGCAAAAAGGTACTGGTCGCTGCGGCGGATACCTTCCGTGCGGCAGCCATCGACCAGTTGGAAGTCTGGACCGAGCGCAGCGGTGTGGATATCATCAAGCACAAAGAGGGCGCCGATCCCGCAGCCGTTGTCTATGACTCCATCGAAGCTGCCATGGCAAGAGGCTCCGACCTTCTGCTGATCGACACTGCCGGCCGTCTGCACAACAAGAAAAACCTCATGGCCGAGCTGCACAAGATGTTCCGCATCGTCAGCCAGAAAGCCGCAGGCTGCGATGTCGAGGTATTGCTGGTACTGGATGCGACCACCGGTCAGAATGCCGTCAGTCAGGCACAGCTGTTCAAAGAGGCTGCAGACATTACCGGTATCGTGCTGACCAAGCTGGACGGCACCGCCAAAGGCGGTATCGTTATCTCGCTGAAGAATCAGCTGGATCTGCCCGTCCGTTTTGTCGGTGTGGGTGAGAAGATCGACGATCTGCAGCCCTTTGTACCCGAAGACTTTGTCCGGGCTCTGTTTGAAGCATAAGAGAAAGGTGACCCCATATGAAACTTGGCAATCTTCTGGCACTGGGCGCATTGGCTGCCGGTGCCGCATATCTGCTGAAAAAGAAAAAGAAAGACGGCACTGTCATCCAGACCAAGGGCCGCATCGTCGACGACGCGGTCGACCAGGATTTCGCTGTGGACATGCCCGCAGTCAGAGAAGTGGTCATCGCCACCAATAACAAGAGCAAGGTCGAAGAACTCAAGCGCATGCTCGAGCCTCTGGGCTTTACCGTTTATTCGCTGAAAGATAAAAACATTTCCATCGAAGTGGAAGAGACCGGCGAGACCTTTGCAGAAAACGCACTGATCAAGGCCAGAGCCATCTATGAACTGGTGAAATGCCCGGTTATCGCCGACGATTCCGGCCTGTGTGTTGACGCGCTGGGCGGAGCGCCCGGTGTGTATTCCTCCCGTTACAGCGGTGAGGGCGACAAGGACAATAACGCAAAGCTTCTCCGCGAGATGGAAGGTGTCACCGACCGTTCGGCACAGTTTGCCTGTGTCATCGCCTATCTGGATGAAACCGGCGCTTCGCACACCTTCACCGGCATCTGCCGCGGCGAGATCGGCTTTGAAGAGAGAGGTCTGTTCGGCTTTGGCTATGACCCCCTGTTCATGGTCGGCGACCGCAGTATTGCGGAAATGACTCCCGAAGAAAAAGATGCCATCAGCCACCGCGGCGATGCCATGCGCAAGCTGGCCGATTATCTCGGTGAGCAGTAAGATCACTCAATCAACATTTTCAAAGCATATAAGGAGAAACAAATGGAACTGAAAATCACCAGCAAACAGAGAGCAAAACTGCGCGGTATGGCCAACACTCTTGATACCATTCTGCAGGTCGGCAAGGGCGGCATCACCGAAAATACCGTCAAGCAGGTCGCAGATGCTCTGACTGCCCGCGAACTGATCAAGATCCGTGTACTGGAAAACAGCCTGTACACCGCCAAGGAAGCTGCTGCCGAGATCGCAGAGGCCTGTGACTGCATCGTCGTACAGATCCTCGGTACCCGCATCACTTTGTACCGTCCCAACCCCGAAAAGCCCGTTATCCAGCTGGATGACTGATTTGTCCCGATCCTGAAAAGGAGAAAAAAGATGGAAAGAATCGGAATTTACGGCGGTACCTTCAATCCCATCCATCTGGGGCACCTTCATCTTGTAAACGAGATACAGGCTGAGATGCAGTTTGACCGGATCCTGTTTATCCCCGCCAAAGTCCCGCCTCATAAAGAAGCAAATGACCTTGCTTCCGGAAAAGACCGGCTGGAGATGGTCCGTCTTGCGGCGGAGGAGATCCCCGGTGCCATGGTCAGCGATATCGAGCTGCAT
>JAFQND010000166.1 GCA_017396055.1 Oscillospiraceae bacterium | reverse complement strand
TGAGGATTCGGTCGTTCACCTTGCCAACTTCCCTTTGGATATCCACAATCCCGACGGTCCCGGCCAGTCGGTGGACGAAACCGGATGTCCCAAGGGCTGCGGCAGATATGATATTCCCTACAGATGCCTGCTTCCTGTCGGTGTGGATAATCTGCTCACCGCCGGAAGATGTGTTTCCGGCACCCATGAAGCGGCTTCTTCCTACCGCGTTATGCGTATCGCTCTGGCTATCGGTCAGGCTGCGGGAGCGGCAGCGGCGCTCTGTTCCGGAAAAGGCTGCACCACAAGACAGCTGGATGCCGGTGAGCTTCGTGCCCATCTGATCATGCGCGGCGTGGCGCTGTGATCCCTTCCGACAAAGAAAAAGCAGGGCTTTAAGCCCTGCTTTTTATCTTTTATTCAGATAGTCCCGCATCTTTCCGGTACGGGTAAGGAGTTCACGGAGGATATCTTCTCTGGCATCGTCTTCCGCCTCCAGCGACTGATGGTGCGCCTCCAGTACGAGGTCACCGCCATAGCCCACCGCCCTGAGGGTGTCCAGCAATTCCTTCCAGTTGATACAGCCGTCTCCGGGGATCAGATGCTCATCCCGGAGGGAACCGTGATTGTCCTGCATATGCAACGAGAGGGGAATACTTTCCAGCCCATTCAGTATGCCGGGCGGAATGCCGAAGCAGTTTGCGTGTCCGGTATCGAAACACCAGCCGAAAAGGGAAGAATTTACCTCTTTTACAAGCCGGGAGATGACTTCCGGTCTGGCAGAGGCACCCCACAGAAGGTTTTCTGAGAGGATGGTAACACCGTACTGTTCGGCATACGGCAAAAGCCGCCGGATCAGCGGGATATTGACCGAAAGAAATTCGTCCTCACTTTCATAGACACCGTTTTTTCCGGCGAACACCGGATGGATGACCGTATAGGGGATATGCAGGATACTGCAGGTTTCAAATACTCTGAAGGATGCATCATCTGTGGCCGAGGCATCGCCGCAGGAGTGAGAATGGGTCCAGCTGACCCCGAGCTTCTCCGCTTTCTCGTGAAGACGTTTTGCCCAATCCCGCCAGCCGGGGGTCATATAAGGAAAATCTGCCTGCTGTACGCAGTAGTCGAAGGCCAGGTCCAGTGCGTCGAACCCGATGGCAGCCAGACGCTCCATAGCCTTTTCTGTCGGATAACAGGGCGGAAATACCGAAGTGGTGGTCACGATCTTCAAAGCGGGCACCCCCTTATGCTGAATGGAACAGAACAGCTGTTCCATCTGAGTTTATCATAGCAAAAATACGGCATCCGGTCAAGGAGAAAACGCCTTTACATTTTGCACCGAATGTGCTACCATGATAAAAACACCGGTCGGTTCGACCGTGACAGGGAGCAGTGAACGCATGTGTTACTATATGTTTGACGGACGCGCAAAGGCTTTCGCAGATCCGCGGCTTATCAACGATACCATCCGGAAGTTCTTTAAAAGTTTCTGCCTCGGTGAAGGGGAATTGACTCTTTTTTCGGGCGAAGAAAATACTTTTGTCATGGGTGACATCTCTGCGCCCGTATTGTCCGAAGGGAAGGAATATGCCCTTAAAGTGACCGAAACAGGTGCTGCTGTGGTCGGCCGCGATTATGGCGGACTGGTCAGAGGCTTTCTTGTTCTTCTGATGAAGTTTGAATACGAGGGCGACCTGATCAGGATCCCTGTCTGTGAAGAAGAAAGTCATTATCTTCTCAAAAACCGGATGACCCATATCTGCGTCTTCCCGGAGAATGACCTTACATTTATCAAAAAGCTGATCCGTTTGTCTGCTCTCTGTCAGTATACTCATATCGTGATCGAGTTCTGGGGCATGCTGCAGTATGACTGTATGAAAGAACTTTCCTGGCCCATGGCTTTTTCGAAAGCACAGGCAGGCGAACTGATCGCCGAAGCCCGCGATCTCGGCCTCGAACCCGTCCCCATGTTCAATCAGCTGGGCCATGCCACCGCTTCCCGCGTATGCTACGGCAAGCATGTGGTGCTTGAGCAGAACCCCAGACTGCAGCATCTTTTCACTCCCGACGGCTGGGCATGGAATATCGAGTCCGCCGAGGTGAGAGAACTTCTGAGAAAAGTCCGTGCGGAATTGTATGATCTCTTCGGAGAAGGGGAGTACATGCACATCGGCTGTGACGAAGCTTATTTTTATACCCGCAGCGATGAAAAGCGCGCCCATCTGCCCGGTTATCTCCATGACCTTACCTCTGACGTTGCCGAAGAAGGACGCCGCCCTATGCTCTGGATGGATATGCTTCTGGAGCGGGATAAATACCCCGGCTGTTATACCGTCTGTGCACCGGAAGATGTGGAAAAACTCATCGGCTCGCTGCATCCTTCTTCTGTGATGGTCGACTGGCAGTATGATGTGAAGACTTCTCCCGTGCCCACGCTGCAGGCTCTGAAGAAAACCGGCTTTGATGTTGTAGGAGCACCGTGGTATGATCCCGCGAACTATGCCGCTCATGTTGATACTGTTGTGAGCGAAGAGCTGTTCGGCCTGATGCTGACCACCTGGCATACGCTGAAATTCCAGATGCAGAGCATTCTTGGCTGTGCGAAGAAATGCGGTGCTGTCAGCTTCCCGTGGAGCGGCTGCTCCCGTCTTTGGGAAGAGACCGCGACCCTTCTGCGCAAAGTCTCGTTTGAGGGCAATTCCTATGCTGAGAGCGGCTGGTCGAAAGAACAGATAGAGGTGTGATATGACAGCGTTACTTTATATCTGCAGTGTTTTTTGCTCATCCGGACAATCCGCTCTGGGGAAACAGTATGCAAAACTCGGCGGTAATTCGCTGACTTTCAATATCAACAAGGCTCTTGCCGGTTCGGTACTGTTTCTGATCATCGGTCTGGCGGGCGGCTTTGCATTTCATCTGCCGACGATACCGCTGGCTGTCGGATACGGTGTACTGTTTTGCATCTCGATGCATACCGGTTTCAAAGCTCTTTCCATCGGTCCTATGTCGCTGACAAGTACGATCGCTTCTTTTTCACTGATCATTCCGCTTTTGTTCGGTGTCTGTTTCTGGGATGAAAAGCTGACCTGCTGGAATATGGCGGGCATCGTTTTGCTGCTTGGTTCTATTCTTCTGATCAACGCGAAAAAAGAGAAGGGCTTTTCGGTCGAATGGATGATCTATACGCTGATCACGCTGGTTTCAAACGGCATTTTCTCAGTGATACAGAAAGTTCATCAGATGCGTTTTCCCGGTCTTTACCGTACAGAGTTTATGTTCTGGGCGCTGTTTAGCGTGCTGGTGATCCTGTCGCTGACATCGCTGTCCCGTCCGTCTGAAAACTTCCGGTTTTCCTTTAGCTGGTGGGGGCTCGCCGCCGGCGTGCTGAACTGTCTTTCCAACTATATTGTTTTGTATCTTTCCGCAGCTGAAAATGCGTCGGTGCTTTTCCCGATCGTTTCGGTCGCAAATATCATGATGGTGTGGATGATCGGTATTGTTTTCTTCAAAGAGCGGCTGAAACTTACCCAGGTTTTAGGCCTGATCATCGGTGTGACTTCGGTTGTGCTGCTGAAACTGTAATGAGAGATCTGAGCGGGATTTTCCGCTCAGATTTTCTTTTCCGCTTTAATTGACTGGCAACTCCGTTTATGATATGATGAAACTGAATCTGCGGACGGCTGTCCGTGCCTGCAGCAAATTCTGTTGCTCTGAGAGGTGTCATTATGGATAGAATCGAAAAACTTCGCCTGCGCACATTGGAAGATGGTATTTATAACTGTGAGTTCCATCTGCTTTTCTTTAAAAAATATGAAGCACTGGCCGATCTGCCCGAATCAGAACGGTATGCTGAATCGTTCTATGCTGCTTTTGAGGGTCTTACTCCTTCCATTTCCGACGGAGAACTGATCGTCGGTAAGCGGGATATCCCTTTGACTCCCGAGGCGCAGAAGGAATGGGACGAAGTTTACTGTGAGATCAACGAAAGACTCAGTATCGAAGCCGGCCTCGGGCAGGATTCCCATATGGCCATCGATTATGACCTGGTTCTTTCGGAGGGTATCAGCGGCATCATCAGAAGGATCGACGGTTATCTTGAGACCTGTGAGGAAGATAAAAAGGCTTTCTATCGCACCTGCCGCCGCTGTCTTGAAGCGGTTATCCGCCATTCGGAGAATTATGCCGCCGAAGCTGAGCGGCAAAGCCGTCTGACCGATGACCCCGTTCGCAAAGCAGAGCTGGAAAGACTTGCCGTTATCTGCAAGAAGGTCCCTGCCGGACCTGCCGGAAGTTTTTATGAAGCGGTCCAGTCCGCCCATTTTATCACCCATTGCCTTTCCCTCAATCCCTTCCGCAACGGTACCTGGCAGTATCAGCAGTTCCAGCTGGGCCGTCCCGACCGGTATCTCTGGCCCTATTATCAGGCTGATATGGAAAAGGGCGTTCTCACCCGTGAGGAAGCACAGCTTCTGCTCGATTGTCTTGCGATCCAGATCAATATGCGTGTTCCCAACGGCTATTCCAGCGGTTATATGGTGGGCGGTACCGATAAAAACGGCAACGTTGTCGCCAACGATCTGACCGAAATGTGTCTGCAGGTCATCAGGGACATCCGGCTTGTTTATCCATCTGTTGGTTTCTGCTGGACCAAAGATATGCCCGACGCCCTGACCAGAAAAGCCTGTGAGATTTTGCTGCACGGCCATTCTCATCCGGCTGTTTTCAATGATGATCTGATCACCGAGGGCCTTCGCCGCGTTGGCCTTTCGGAGGATGAGGTACACGATTATATCCACAGTACCTGTGTCGAGATCACACCGGTCGCTTCCTCCAATGCCTGGGTCGCGAGCCCCTATACCAATATGCCCCAGCTGCTTTTGGATGTGATGGACAGGGAATACCCTGATTTTGATGCTCTTCTTGAGGCAGTTTTCGAGAATCTAGATACCCACATCCGCGATAACTACAACAGCGAAAACTGGCACAGGGGATACCGCGCCGAACATTCCGTGAATCCGCTTTTGTCCTGTTTTGTCAATGACTGTCTCGCTCTCGGTACCGATATTGAACAGGGCGGTGCCCGTTATAACTGGATCATGCCATCCTTTGTCGGAATGGCCAACCTCGTCGACTCTCTTTATGCTGTCAAGACTCTGGTCTTCGATGAAAAGAAGATGACCATCCGTCAGTACAAAGAGATCATTGACAGCGATTTTGCCGGCAATGAAGCCCTCAGGCAGTATGTTCTCAACGATATCCCAAAATACGGAAACGACATCGATGATATTGACAGATACTTCGGCATGTTCACCGATCATCTGGTCAGCGAATGTAAAAAGTACAAAGCCATGCATCAGAACGGCGACCTGATCCCCAGTGTTTTCTGCTGGATCATGCATGAACGCTTCGGCCGCGAGACCGGTGCCACTCCCGACGGCAGAAGAGCCTGTTTCCCTCTGGGCGATGGTTCCGGCCCATGTCAGGGCCGCGAGATGAACGGCCCCACAGCATCGGTCCTTTCTGCCACCAAATGGGATCACATGGGCCTTCTGGGCGGCGTCGCGGTCAATATGAAATTCTCCCGTTCGTCGCTGGGACCCACTTCACTCGATACGATCAAGTCCATTCTTACCGCATATCTGAAGCGGGGCGGCTTTGAAATGCAGATCAATGTCATCGATAACGAAACGCTGAAAAAGGCTCGTGCCTGCCCCGAACAGTACCGCGATCTTGTGGTGCGCATAGGCGGTTACAGCGATTATTTCGTTCGCCTCACCCCTCAGATGCAGGAGGAAGTCATCCTCAGAACGGAGCATAGAGCATAAATGGGAACGATATTCAACATCCAGCGGTTCAGCACTTCCGACGGGCCCGGTATCCGGACGGTCGTTTTCCTCAAAGGCTGTCCGCTCGACTGTGCATGGTGCCATAACCCCGAGTCGAAAGCAGTGCTGCCCGGTCTCTTTTTCAAAGCGGAGAGCTGCGTTGGCTGTAAAGC
>JAFQND010000165.1 GCA_017396055.1 Oscillospiraceae bacterium | reverse complement strand
TCTATGAGGCTGTGGCAAGCGAATTCGTCGTTGGTCTGTCCAATCTGCTGGCAGGCACCATGGGCGTCGTGGGCGCCATGGTCTACGGACGCGTCATCAAGGAAAGCTCCCGCTTCAGATCCATGTGGATCGGTACGACTGTTCTTGCCGTCGGTGCGTTCACCCTGCTGCTGGAGGGTCCCGTTCCGATCATCATCTTCTCGATGCTCAACAGCTTTTTCAGCTTCTTTATCCTGAATCCTCCCGTCAGCATCTTCTTTGCAGCGATCCAGCTGCCGGAGCATACGGATTATCAGGGCGAACTCCACGGTATCCGTGAGCTCTATCTCTCGGTGGGTAAGGCTGTCGGCGTTGCCTTTACGATGTATTTTTCCACCCTTCTGAGCCCCGCCATTGCGATCCTGATCCTGACGCTGAGCCAGTATCTGACGATCTTCCTGCAAAAACCGATCCAGAGGGAACTGGACAGCAGAAACGCCGGCTCCATGGAAAACTGACCCCTTTGCCCCCTGGGAGGATATCATTTTGGAAAAACTTTTTGAAAAAGCCGGCTACGGCGGAATGGGAAAGAATTTTTACCGGTTCTTTTTCACCCATACGGGCTTTCAGATCTTTACAAGTCTTCAGCCGACTTTCATGAATATCCTGCTGATGCGGGTGACCGGCGGCAGCGATACCGCCATGAAGTTCAATATCATCTCGACGCTGATCTCCGGCTTTACGCTGGCGGCGTCGGTCCCTCTGGCAAAGCGGACCTCTTCGGTTTTTCCGCTGCGGCTGGGCATTGCGATGTATCTTGCAATGTATGTTGCCTTTTTTGCCATGTTCAACCATGTGGAAGCCGCTATGCCGGTGCTGGCTGTCTTTTCCGGTCTGGGCGGCGGATTTTACTGGTATGCCTATAACATCGGTGCCGGCGGTTATCTGAACAACGAAAACCGCGATAAGGGCGTCGGCCTTCTGAGCGTGGGCTATGGTCTCTCCTCGCTGGCGGTGCCTTTCATTGCCGGTTCGATCATCAGCGCCTTTGAAGGTCTTGCGGGATATCTTGTGGTGTTTGCCATGGGCTTTGCTGTTTCTGTCATCACGGTCATTGTTTCGTTCGGACTGATCAGACTGCCGCAGGGCGACAGTGATACCCATTATGATATCGCCCTGAAGATCACCTTTACCGACCCCGGCATGCACGCGTGGTTCTGGTCGACTTTTGTCAGAGGCATCCGTCTGGGTACGCTGCAGTTCTTTTTGAATCTGCTTTTGTATGAGGTTGCGGCGAGCGAGTTCGTCGTCGGATTTTCCAATCTGCTTTCCGGCACAATGGCTGTTCTGGGCGCGATGGTTTACGGACGCATCGTCACAAGAAAGAACCGTTTCCGTTCGATGACGGTCGCAACGACCGTTCTGGCAGCCGGTGCGCTGGCACTTTTGCTGGACGGCTCTGTTCCGGTGGTGCTTTTCGCCATGCTCAACAGTTTCTTCGGCGTATTTCTCAAACAGGGGCTTTAACTGCGGCAGTACCGCATCGACGGCGCGTAAAAATGTGCGCGTATCGACGTAATCAAAATCATCGCCATGCCCCAGGTATT
>JAFQND010000164.1 GCA_017396055.1 Oscillospiraceae bacterium | reverse complement strand
CTTTTGTATCTTTGGTCTATCCCGCATGTCTCTCTCCGTGATGCAGGATCCCGATTCTCTTTCTTTTGTTTTACTTTACCAAACTAAAGCGATGCGGTGCACCATGATTTATGCATCCCTCCAAACATACGAAAATAAAGAAAATAATGCTTTACTTCTTTAGCGAACTAAAGTATAATCCGGTTATCAAAAACAAACCACCCCATCGGGGAGGCAGAAAGGATCGGTAAGATTATGAAAAAGGTTATCTCTCTTGTATTGGCAGTTTTGATGACAGCTGTGCTTCTGGCTGGCTGCGGTGCTTCCAAGGCTGACACGGATATGGCATACGTCAAAGATAAGGGCAAGTTCATTGTCGGCATTACCGACTATGCCCCCATGGATTATCTGGACGAAAACGGTGAATGGACCGGTTTCGATGCTGAATTCGCAAAACTCTTCGCTGAAGAGCTGGGCGTAAAATGTGAGTTCTACGTCATTGCTGACTGGGATAAGAAGTTCATGGAACTGGACACCAAGCAGATCGATGCTGTTTGGAACGGCATGACCATCAACGAAAAGGCAACCCTGAATTCCAGTGTTTCCGATCCCTACGTAATCAACGCGCAGGTTGTGGTTATGAAGGCCGATGTGGTAGCCAACTATACCGATATTGCCAGCATGAAGGGCTTAACTATCGCTGTTGAGAATGGTTCCGCAGGACAGGACGCTGCCTCCACCATTGAAGGTGCCACCATCGTCCCTCTGCAGGATCAGGGTGCAGCATTGCTGGAAGTCAAGGCAGGCACCGCTGATGCCTGCGTCATCGATATCACCATGGCCTATGCCATGACCGGCGAAGGCACCAACTATGCTGATCTGGCACCTGGAATCAGCCTGACGGAAGAAGTTTACGGTGTCAGCTTCCGTAAGGATTCCGACCTGACCGCTGCCTTCAATGACTTCATGGCAAAGCTGATTGCAGACGGCACCCTGCAGGCTCTGGCAGATAAGTACAATCTGACTCTGGCCAAGTAAAAGACAAAACCGACCTTCCCCGGTTGTCCCGGGGAAGGTCCATCTGATGAAAAGAGGTATTTGCCATGTTTATTCCGGTGATCACGCACCTTCTGGGTGGTTTCAGTGAAACAATTAAGGTGTTTCTATTGACACTGGTCTTCTCCATCCCACTGGGCCTTGTGGTCTGCTTCGGCTCCATGAGCAAATTCACCCCGCTGCGCTGGCTGACCCGAACTGTCGTCTGGATTATCCGGGGATCCCCGCTGATGCTCCAGCTGATCATCATTTTCTATGGTCCCGGTCTGCTCTTCGACCTGCCGGCCATGCCGCGGCTCACCGCCACGATCCTTGCCTTCTCCATCAACTACGCTTGTTACTTCTCCGAAATCTACCGGGGCGGCATTGAATCCATCCCGCAGGGACAGTACGAAGCAGGTCAGGTGCTGGGTATGACCAAGCAGCAGATCTTCTTTAAAGTTGTTCTGCTTCAGGTTATCAAGCGGATTATGGCGCCGATGAGCAATGAGATCATCACGTTGGTTAAAGATACCTCCCTCGCCCGCTTATTTGGCATTTACGAGATCTTCTGGGCCGGCGAGAGCTTTATCAAAAAGGGTCTGATCTGGCCTCTGTTTTTCACAGGTGTCTTCTATATGGTATTCAGCGGCGGTCTGACGCTCCTGTTCGGCCAT
>JAFQND010000163.1 GCA_017396055.1 Oscillospiraceae bacterium | reverse complement strand
TGCGGCAGCTCTGACGGATACAAAGATGGCAGCTACCGCGCTGAAGCCGCTGCTGCTGATGACCACGGTTGGAAAGACTATGTAGTTGTTACCGTTGACGGCGGCGTCATCACCGCTGTTGAGTTTGACTCTGTCAACGCTGACGGTCTGAAGAAGTCCGAAGACCCCGACTACAAAGACACCATGCTGGCTTACGGCGGCACCACCTATCCCGCTGAGTTCTTCCAGAAGCTCGAAGACTCCTATGTTGCTGCTCAGAAGGTCGCTGAAGTTGACGCTGTTGCCGGTGCTACCACCTCTTCCGACGCTCTCAAGAAGCTGGCCGGTGAGCTGGAGAAGTCCATGGCTAAGGGCAAGAAGGACATCGTCGTTGTCGACACCACCAAATAATTCCTGATGCACTGAAAAAAGAGTCCCGAAAGGGGCTCTTTTGTTTTTCCGCAGATACCGGGGCGCAAATTAACAGAATATTTACAGGATCCGGTGAAATGAAATCCCGCTCTGCCACGTCTTATATACGGACATGATCACCGGAAGGAGCGTAAAACAGATTGAACCTGCTCAGAAAACTCAGAATAATTCCCTTTTTCAGATGCCGCGGCTTTCGTTTCGTCCTGACGGCATTATTCCCGCCGGTGATCTGTCTCCTCGCTGAGCTGGGACAATCGCAGGATATCGTCGCCCTCTGGCAGTTTTCGCTCAGCCGCACCGGCGTGACCCTGTTTTCGTGGATAATCACGGCAGCGGTGTTCCGGATATTTTCGCTGCTGACCCGCAGAGCATGGACCGGCGGCGCACTGACCGCCCTTCTCTATATGATTGTCTCGACTGTGGATTACTACAAAAACCTCAGTAGCGGTTCCCATCTGCTGGTCACCGATATTCAGATGCTTGACAGCATGTCGGGCGTCGGGGATTTTGCCAGCCTCACCTTCAGCCCGGGGCTACTCGGCTGCTGGCTCGGAGCCGCAGCAATGGTATTTCTTCTGTGGTGCGCGGATATCCGGTTCATCCGCAGACCGGGAAGACGCTGGCTGTCGGTCGGCGCAATCGCATGGCTCACCGCCATCATTGTCTGCGTCCCGGAGCTTTTCCAGCCGGTCTGCCGTATCTTCGGCATCGACTCCACCTATACCTACAACGCTTTCGGCGAAGCAGAGCGGTTCGCCAACAACAACCTGATTTCCAACCTCGTTGTCTCCATCAGCCAGCAGGCCGACTCCGCAGTGGAGCAGCCCGAAAGCTATTCCGACGACCTCATTGAAGGGCTCATTGACGAACGTGACAAGGCCGAATCCCTGCCGCCTGTCCCCTTTTCAAAGCCCAATATCATTGTTATCATGTCCGAAAGCTTTGCCGATATGCGGGTGCTGGATGATGACCCCGCCCTAGACGAGATATATGCTGCTTTTGACCGTGTCCTCGCCGACAGCCGGACCAGTCCGGGCCGGGCAGTGATGCCCACTTTCGGCGGCGGTACCGTCAAGACGGAGTTTGAGCTGCTGTTCGGTCTTCCCGTGCGGTCGCTCAACGATGCGTTTATCCCCCACTCTCTGCTGGATGGCGAAGAGAATGCGTTCACTTTCCCCGGACTCTGTGCGGATATGGGATATTCCACCGCTTATATCCACCCCTATTATGCAGAATTCTACGGCCGTGCGGATACCTACAGCCGCTACGGTTTCGACCGACTGCTCTTTCTGGAGGACATGACCGTACCGCTGGGACACAACGGCTATACCGACGATGATGCCGTCTACCGGCAGGCAGAAGCGCTGATGGCGGAGACTACGGGACCGGATTATATCCACATCACCACCATGCAGAACCATATGCCCTACGGCGGTGCGGAAGAAGGCGACGAGTACAGCTGCTATCTGGACGGCATCCGGAAGACCTGTCTTTCGCTGGAAGCATTTCTTGACCGTCTGGAAAAAAGCGGCGAGGAAACTGTTGTGCTGTTCACAGGCGATCATTTCCCCTATTTCACCGAGAAGGGGAATATCTATAAGCAGGCGGGCATCACCGGAAAGAACTGCCGTATCCTGTATGAACAGAGCTGCTTTATCTGGAGCAGCGGTTCTTCCATAGCCGACGTTTTACCCAAAGGTGAGATCTCGTCCTTCTATCTGCCTCACCTGCTCTTCCGGGCGGCAGGTCTGCCCGAAGAGGCGTTCATCTCTGCCATGCTAGAATCAATGGAGCGCACACCGGTCTATTCCATGGCGGCGGAGATCGCCCGCAACGACCGTCTGCTGGACACGCTTACCTATGACCGTGTGCTGGGAGAAGGATATTCAAATGATGAAGCAAAGAGAAGAAATGTCTCCGAAAGGCCGGATTGAACCGGCAAAGCTGCGCTCCTTTTGCCGGAGCAATGCCAAAGAGCTGCTTATCATTTTCACTGCAGCGGTTTTTCTGCACAGCCGTTTCCCGTCCTGCCCGACGCCGAATCCGATGCCCTCCTCCCCGGCCGGAGGAG
>JAFQND010000162.1 GCA_017396055.1 Oscillospiraceae bacterium | reverse complement strand
CATCGAGTCTCCCGCCCCCGGCATTATCGAGAGAAAGAGCGTCAACCGCCCTCTCCAGACCGGTATCAAGGCCATCGACTCGATGATCCCCATCGGCCGCGGTCAGCGTGAGCTGATCATCGGCGACCGTCAGACCGGTAAGACCGCCATCGCCCTGGACACCATCATCAACCAGAAGGGCCAGGACGTGATCTGTATCTATGTGGCCATCGGCCAGAAGCGCTCCACCGTTGCCGGTGTCGTCGAGACCCTGGAACGTGCCGGCGCCATGGATTACACCATCGTTGTATCGGCTACCGCTTCCGAGCTGGCGCCTATCCAGTATATCGCTCCCTATGCCGGCTGTGCCATGGGCGAATACTTTATGTACAAGGGCAGAGATGTTCTGTGCATCTATGACGACCTTTCCAAACAGGCCGTTGCTTACCGTGCCCTTTCGCTGCTGCTCAAGCGTCCTCCCGGACGTGAAGCTTACCCCGGCGACGTATTCTATCTGCATTCCCGTCTGCTGGAACGCGCGGCTAACCTCTCTCCCGAACTGGGCGGCGGCTCTCTGACTGCACTGCCCATCATCGAGACCCAGGCAGGCGACGTTTCGGCCTATATCCCCACCAACGTCATCTCCATCACCGACGGTCAGATCTTCCTGGAGACCGAGCTGTTCAACGCAGGCGTCCGTCCCGCAGTAAACCCCGGTATCTCTGTCTCCCGAGTCGGCGGCAACGCCCAGATCAAGGCCATGAAGAAGGTCTCGGGTACCCTGAAGCTGGCTTATTCCCAGTACCGCGAGCTGCAGTCCTTTGCACAGTTCGGTTCCGACCTGGACAAGGATACCAAGGACCGTCTGGAACAGGGCGCCCGTATCGTCGAAGTCCTCAAGCAGAAGCAGAACGCTCCTGTTGCCGTTGAGGATCAGGTGGTCATCATCTATGCCGTCACCAACAACTATCTGAAAGATATTCCTGTCGGCAAGATCGCCGAGTTCGAGCGTCAGCTGTTCGAGCATATCCACGAGACCCATCCCGAGATCACCGACTCCATCAAGGAGACCGGCGTGCTGAACGACGAGATGGCTGCCGCTCTGAGAGAGCTGCTGGACGGTTTTGTCACCAGATTTGCCGGTTAAGTTCTGATTGTTTCGTATTCTCCGAAAGGCGGGACCGCTTATGACAAAATGGCAGAAGACCAAGCTTGTGCTCTTTATCACGGCAGCTGTTCTGGCGGCCGGCACGGGAATATGGTATCTGTTCGGAAAGACCGAGCACGGATATCACTACTGGGAAGAAATTCCCGCCGCAAAGCCGGTCATCTATCTCTATCCCGAAACGGAAATGCAGGTGGATGTTTCGCTGGAACTTGACGGTGAATTCACCAGCACCTGGCCCCCTTATGAGGACGGGTGGACGGTGACTGCCCTGCCGGACGGCACCCTTTATGAGAACGGAGAGGAATATTACTGTTTGTTCTGGGAGGGTGATCTGAACTATACGACCGATTTTTCCGAAGGATTCTGTGTCCCGGGCGACGAGACCGGAGCATTTTTACAGGACATCCTGAAAGAAATGGGCATGACCCCAAGAGAATACAACGAAATGATCCTTTACTGGCTCCCCCGGATGGAGAACAATGCCTATAACATCATCTCTTTCCAGTGGGAGAACTATGACAGCGCCGCAAAGCTGAACATCTCGCCCGAACCGGACAATGTCCTCAGGGTGATGATGGCGTGGAAGCCGTCTGACAGACCCGTCAGCCTTCCGCCGCAGACGGTGAGACCCTTTGAAAGAGAGGGCTTCACGGTGGTCGAATGGGGCGGAGCAGCGCTGGAATAAAACCGGTATTACAGTCTTGCGGGAGACTTAGTCCCGCCAATCCAACAAAGGAGGAATGCCCATGGGCGCGTCCATGAAGGACATCAAACACCGCATCAAGTCGGTGGAAAGCACCATGCAGATCACCAAGGCCATGGAGCTGGTCGCCTCCTCCAAACTGAGGAAAGCGAAGGAGCGGGCCGAAGCCGCCCGTCCCTTCTTTAACATTCTTTACGAGACGATCGCCGATCTCTCTGAACATCTGGGCGATGAAAACGCCTATACTGCCCCCCGTAAGGGAAAATCACCTCTGTACATCGTCATTGCCGGCGACAGAGGTCTGGCAGGCGGTTATAACTCCAACATTTTCAAGATGGTGGATCCGCTGCTTCCGAGAGATGCCCGCATCATCGCCATCGGCAAAAAGAGCGTCGAACATTATGAACACCGTCCCTGGAAGATCGAAGGCAGCTATGCCGGTGTCGCCGAGAACCTCAATTCGGACACCACTGCCGAGATCGCAGAGATCGTGCTGAAGCTTTGGGACAACGAGGAGATCGGTGAAGTGCACCTTGCCTTTACCCAGTTTGTCACCCCTCTGACCCAGGAAGCCACGCTGATGAAGATGCTGCCGCTGACTCTGCCCAAATCCGACGGAGTCCGCAAGGTGCCGATGATCTACGATCCGTCTCCGGCGGCCGTGTTCCGCAGTGCCATCCCCCAGTATCTGGCGGGTATGGTATACGGCGGCGTTGTCGAGTCGTTTGCCTCTGAACAGGGCGCCCGGCGCACCGCCATGGAATCTGCTTCCAACAACGCTTCTGATATGATCAGCGCTCTGTCGCTCAGCTATAACAGAGCCCGTCAGGCTGCCATCACCCAGGAACTGACGGAAATTGTTTCGGGAGCCAACGCCACGACCTAAAGGTCGTGCCTTTCGAGAATGCTTGCGGTCTTTCGACCGCATCATAAAATCCTTCGGATTTTGGATGCCGCATTCTCGCGGTACAGAGCAACTCTGCGGAGAACGATATCATTGTTTGATGTTGTCTGCGTTTGCATGGTACAGAGTGCCTTTTGCGGAGAACTTGTCTGCAGAAAGGCATTCGATGCTCTGCATGAGCATCTTTACCCCACACGAAAGGAATGAACCCATTCATGCCTGAAAAGAATATCGGCAAGGTGATCCAGATCATCGGTCCTGTACTGGATATCCGGTTCCCGGCGGATCATCTGCCCAATCTTTTAAACGCCATCGAGCTCGAAAAAGACGGCCGTACCATCGTGGCTGAGGTCGCCCAGCATATCGGCGGCGACACTGTCCGCTGCATCGCCATGAGCTCTACCGATGGTCTGACCCGCGGCATGGACGCCGTGGATACCGGCGGCCCCATCACTGTGCCCGTCGGCCCCGAGACCCTCGGCCGTATCTTCAACCTGTTGGGCGAGCCTGTTGACAACAAACCCGCCCCCGAAGCACCCAAACGGATGCCCATCCACCGCCCTGCTCCCACCTTTGAAGAACAGGTAACCAATAACGAGATCCTCGAGACCGGCATCAAGGTCGTCGACCTGATCGCCCCCTACCTCAAGGGCGGCAAAATCGGTCTGTTCGGCGGCGCAGGCGTCGGCAAGACCGTTCTGATCATGGAGCTGATCAACAACGTTGCCACCCAGCACGGCGGCATCTCGGTCTTTACCGGTGT
>JAFQND010000018.1 GCA_017396055.1 Oscillospiraceae bacterium | reverse complement strand
GAAGATGCGTTTGTATTCGCCGTCGACGGTAGCCATGATCTTGGGTGCGTGCTCAACGCCCCACTGGGTGAACAGATGGCTGTGCTCGAACCATTTGACGCCGAACTTCTTTGCAGAAGCGATGTACTTGTCAAACAGGGTGAAATCGAAGGTGTACTTCTCCCCTTCTTTGGTGACGCCGACCAGCTGGGCGGTCATTCTCTCCGCGCCGACGGGGGTATCCAGAGGAGGAGTGAAGGCGGGCACCAGGATCATGTTGATGCCGTTTTCGCCGTACAGCTTCATATGCTTTTCCATGACGGTCCAGTACTCGTCCGAGAAGATCTCTTTGTGATGCAGGTCGGCGACACAGTCGCAATGGAACCAGTTGGTATAAATAAGCTCCTGCTCGGGCAGCTTTGCCGCCAGAACATTCAACTCCACTTCGGCGGAGGAGGTACCGCACTTCTGACCGCTGAGAGTCAGGCGGACGGTATGTTTGCCGGGAGCGATATCGCCCTTGACACGGACCCAGATGGAGTGCCATTTACTGTACACGATCTTGACCTGATCGCCCTTTTTCAACGGGATCAGGGGGTCGGGGTACATGCCGGCTTTATGGTCGTGATAACCCTGGTCATACCGGGCATAGGTGGCGACATGAACAGGGACATTTTTGACAAGATACAGTTCCAGATTGTCGGTGATGTCCGATTCAACGGTGATATCGGCCAGTGACCAGCTTCCCTCGCCGCCGGCACCGCCGCTGATGAAAGCGAACTGGAAGGAATAGTTTTCGTTGCTTAAAAGGCTGCCGCCCTTATAGGAGCCGGCGGGGCCTTTTTCCAGAAAGATCTTTTCCAGACCGCTTGCGGGTACGATACGGATAGGCATAAGACACACTCCTTATAACATTCGTTCGCAGAATATCAGCAGAAATGCTTGGCGATCTCTGCGTTGACGGCTTCTCTGACGGCAATAAACTGCTCGTCGCTGGAAGGACAGGTGTTCCAGTCGATCTTGCCGTCCACCGACTCTATCAGTGCCACAACGGCGTCATGACCGATGGCGGATTCCAGAAGCTTCAGTGCTCTGATATCCTGAATGGCATCGTGGAAGACAAAGAGACGAAGGGCGGGCACAGCCTCGTCGCCCACGGGATAGACCTGATAGCAGGTGCCTGCGGGGAATTCGGCCAGTGCGTCGGGAGAGGTCATGGGATCAAAGATCTCCTGGCAGCGGGTGGTGTAATAGAAGTTGAAGCCCCACTGGAGGAAGCCCTTGATATTGTTTTTGTACATCTGCATGCCGATGACACGGTTTCTTCTGGAGGTCATCGAGATGAGGCGGTTGGACAGACCGTTGAAGCAGTGGGAGCCGAAATAGTAGGCCCACAGGTCGTCTGCCACGCCGACGAAATCCCTGATGGAAGGAGTGGAGGCAACAGGGGTGGAGGTCAGACCCTCTTTATAGAATTCCACGTTGGACAGCGCGTCGAAGAAGTGGTAATCCTTCAGCTGGTCATAGACCACAGCCTTTGCCTTGCGGTAATTCTCCAGATGCTCCTTATGGGGCTCGTCGGAGATATGATAGTAGAATTTATCGTCGATACCCAGTTCCTTCAGATGGGGAACCAGCGCATCCAGATACTGATGGAGGAAGTCGGAATATTCGGGACCGGCAGCCTCGGTCTCCCAGCCGAAGATGCGTTTGTACTCGCCGTCAACGGTGGCCATGACCTTGGGTGCGTGCTCGGCGCCCCACTGGGTGAAGAGATGGCTGTGCTCGAACCACTTGAAACCGGCTTTCTTTGCCGAAGCGATATAACGGTCGAACAGCTCAAAGCCGAAGGAATATTTCTCTCCGTCCTTACGGACGTCGATCAGCTGGGCAGTCATTCTCTCGGCGCCCACATTGGTGTCCAGAGGAGGGGTAAAGGCGGGTACAAGGATCATGCTGACGCCGTTTTCAGCGGCCAGCTTCATGTACTTTTCCATGATGGTCCAGTATTCGTCCGAGAAGATCTCTTTGTGATGCAGGTCGGCGATACAGTCACAGTGGAACCAGTTGGTATAGATCAGTTCCTGTTCGGGCAGCTTTGCCGAAAGGACATTCAGCTTGACTTCGGCAGAGGCGGTGCCGGAGTGGTCGCCGGACAGAGTCAGCCGCACGGTGTGCTCACCGGGGGCGACGTCGCCTTTGACTCTTACCCAGACCGACTGCCACAGCTTGGTGAGAAGCTTGACCTTCTCCCCTTTTTTCAGAGGCATCAGCGGGTCGGGATACATACCGGGATCGGTGCGCAGATAGCCCTGGTCATATTCGGGTCTTGTTGCCAGCAGGACCGGGACGTTTTTTACCACATACAGCTCGAGATTGTCGGCGATATCCGATTCGACGGCAAAATCAGCCCATTCCCAGCCCCTCGAGTTTGCCGCGGTGCGGTAAGCGGTAAAGGCAAACTGGAAGGAGTAGTTTTCATTGCTCAGAAGGCTGCCGCCCTCATAGGTGCCGGCAGGAGGAGTGTCCAGAAAGATCTTTTCCAGACCGCTTGCAGGTACGATACGAACTGACATGACGTTTTCTCCTTCATCATTCGATTTGCTCATGCCGAAGCTTTGCGGCAGAGCCGTACACGCTTTTCAGAATGAACAGTTTTTCAGGCAAAAAACGATGAATTTTATTCACCGCTTTTATCATAAACCGAAGACGGCCAAAAGTCAAGAGTTTTCAAAACAAAATTTCATTTTATATTTGCAGTCAGTGGAGCTGTTTTTCACTTTTGAGCAGAAAAACGGAGCCGTTCTCCGAAGAAAGACGGCTCCGTCCAAAGGGTCATTCGCGGTATCTGATCCCGACAAACTGCTTCTGCTCGCAGGACTCCCTTGCTCTCAGACAGGCGAGCGCACTGGTCAGACCCGCATCAATACCGGCACAGGGCTCGATGCCCTCGGTGAGCATCCGGTAGAAATCATCCATCAGGTTGAAGTCGCCGCCGTAATGGCCGGAGCAGGCGCTGAAATTATGCACCTCGACCTCACCACGCTGATGGTGGATGATCTTCAGGTCACCGTCATGGAAGTCAAACTCCAGTGTGGCCTTGAAGCCGATAACGCGGATCATCCGCTTGGCAGCGGATTTTCTGGCGACAAAGTTCTGGCTGTAGGCGGCGTGAACGCCGTTCTCAAACCGGATCAGCGCACTGCCTGCGTCCTGATTGCCGGTGTCGACCGCAAAGGAACAGCCGTCATCGGGGGCATTCTCGCCGAACTGATGCTTCAGCACCCAGGTGCTCTCGGGGCAGGTGTGCTTTTCGGGACATTCGCCGCAGCGAAGGCCGGCGGGATGATCGCCCTTGAAGACCGTCTTCGACTCCATGGCACAGACCTCCACCGGTTTGAAGCCGGGCAGGCCTTCCACCAGATAGAAGATGCAGTCCAGGTCATGGGTTGCTTTCTGCAGCCAGAGACCGCCGGTGATGCTGTCGTCGCGGTACCATCTCTTGTAATAGACCCGGCCGTAGGCCACGTTGTTGGCACACTGGATCTGGGTGATCTCGCCCAGCATACCCGATTCGATGATGGCTCTTGCCTCTCTGGCGATGTTGGCGGCTCTCAGCGGGAAGGAGACCATGACCGGAGCGGTGCGCTTTTCAGCGGCGGCACGCAGCTCATTCAGCTCCTCATTGGTGATGGAGACGGGTTTTTCGAGAAAGAGGGGCAGGCCCTTCTCCATGACCATGACAGCATAGCGGGTGTGATCTTTACAGCGGGTGCCGATCAGAACGGCGTCCAGCTCTTCTTTTTCCAGCATCTCCTCGGCGGTGCCGTAGAAATGGATATCGTCATGCCATACATCCTTCGATCTGAGCCATTCCTCCGAATAAGCGGGATCAGGGTCGGCCACAGCCTGCAGATACATTTCCTCTCTCCAGGGAGCGGTAGTCTTCCAGACGGTGGTGATTCTCCGTCCGCAGCCGATAATACCGATTCTAAATGCCATTTGCGTCCTCTCCTTTCGGGATTGCCGGTCTCTCATCCGAAAAACCGCAGAATACTCTGTTGCTTTCATTATAAGCCCAAACCATCATAAACACAAGCGGCAGGATACAAAAAAACAGAGCCCTCCCCCGTTTCGGAGAAAGGCTCTCTGGTAAAATCATTCGGCATATTCGACGGCGCGGAAAACTTTTTCCTCACAGGACTGGCGGGCACGCAGACAGCACAGCGCACTGGTCAGACCAGCATCGATACCGGCACAGGGCTCGGTACCCTCGGTGATCATCTTATAGAAATCATCCATCAGGTTAAAGTCGCCGCCGTAATGGCCGCCGCCGGCGGTGAAGTGATGTACTTCGGTCTCGCCGCGCTGATGGTGGAAGATCTTCAGATCGCCCGAATGAAAATCGAACTCGAGGGTCGCCTTGAAGCCGATGACCCGCAGCATCCGCAGGGCGGCATCTTTTCTTGCCACAAAGTTCTGGCTGTAGGAGGCGTGGACACCGTTCTCGAACCGGATCAGGGCGCTGCCGGTGTCGTGGTTGCCTGTATCGACGGCAAAGGAGCATGCGTCGCCGGGAGCGGTCGCCTCACCGTATTTGTTGTTGATGACCCAGATACTGTCGGGGCAGGTGCGTCTCTCGGGACATTCCGAGCAGTGCAGACCGGCGGGCTTGTCGCCCTTGAAGATGGCCTTCGACTCCATGGCGCAGATCTCGACCGGCTTGAATCCGGGAAGTCCCTCCACCAGATAGAGAATGGCGTCCAGGTCGTGGGTGGCTTTCTGCAGCCAGAGGCCGCCGGTGATGCTGTCATCGCGGGACCATCTCTTGTAATAGACCCGGCCGTAGGCCACGTTGTTGATGCACTGAATGGTGCTGATCTCGCCCAGAACGCCTGCTTCGATGATGGCTCTTGCCTCTCTGGCGATGTTGGCGGCGCGCAGGGGGAAGGATACGAGAACGGGGGCCTTGCGCTTTGCGGCAGCGGCACGCAGCTCGTTCAGCTCTTCATCGGTGGTGGAAACAGGTTTTTCGAGGAAAAGGGGCAGGCCTTTTTCCATGACCTGCACAGCATATTTGGTATGAAGGTTGCAGCGGGTACCGATCATGACGGCGTCCAGCTCTTCTTTTTCCAGCATTTCTTCGGCGGTCTCATAAAAACGGGTCTCGTCGTCCCAGACGCCCTTTGCTTTCAGATGGTTTTCGGCATAGGCACGGTCGGGGTCAGCCACGGCGGCAAGCTTCATGGTATCGTCGCTGCGCCAGGGGGCAGTGGTGCGCCAGACATCGGACAAACGGTTGCCGCAGCCGATGATGCCTACTCGGATGGTCATAGTTATTCTCCTCTCGGGTCTCATTTTTCTTCATCATAATGCAGACACTGGAAAAAGTCAAGTAAAATCGAAAAATTTTTTCAAATATATGAATATATTTCCGGAGCATATTTTCATATCAGTCAATAAAAAAGAGCTTCCGCCCGGGAAGCCCTTTTCGGTCAGTATTTTTTGCTCTGCAGCGCCCGCTCGGTGCTCTTGGCGGCGGAGGCAGATTCCCCTCTGTGGAGGATCAGATAAGCATAGATGGCGTCGATGATGGCCAGCTGTGCGATACGGGAGTTCATGCCGAGAATGGTATATTTTGTCTCCTCAGAAGCGGTGTTCAGCACGATATCGCTCTGTTTGACGATGGGCGATTTTCCCAGATTGGTGATGCAGACGGTGGTGGCGCCCGCCTCTTTGGAAAGGCGCAGAGCCTCGACAACGTCCACCGACGAGCCGGAATGAGAGATGCCGATGGCAATGTCTCCCTCTTTCAGATGGGAGGCCGCGATGGCCTGCAGATGGTTGTCGGTATAGGCCGCCGCGTCAAGGCCGGCCCGGAGCAGCTTATGCTGGGCATCCAGTGCCACCGAGGCGGAATTTCCCAGACCGAAGATGGCCACTCTTCCCGCCGATTTGATCTTTTCGGCCGCCTCTTCCAGCGCGGCGGGGTTCAGGATCTTTTTGGTATGCTCCAGCGAGCTGTGAATACTGGAACAGGCCTTGGCAAAAAGCTCGGTACAGGAATCTTCTCTGGTCATGCCTTCGTCAACGGCCGCCTCGTTTTCAGAGGCCTCCTGCGCGATGGAGATCTTCAGCTCCTGATAGCCCACCAGACCCAGTCTGCGGGAAAAACGCACGATGGTCGCCTCGCCGCAGCCGCAGCGTTCGGCCAGCTCACTGATGGACAGCCGGATCAGTTCCTGCTGATTTTCAAAGATCCAGTCGGCGATCTTTTTCTCGCCTCTGCCCATGTCGGGATACATTGAGCGGATG
>JAFQND010000161.1 GCA_017396055.1 Oscillospiraceae bacterium | reverse complement strand
TGAGGCATGACCTCACCGACACCTTTGCAGCCCTTGTTCTTGTAATACTGTAAAAGCTTGTCCAGCGGTGCGTTGGGCGAGTTGGTCAGTGCCCGGGGGTCCACATTGCAGTAGGGAATGAACCGGTCGGGATAACGCTCACAGATCTCGAGGATCTCTTCCACCGACTGCGGCTGATAGATCTCGGGGCTTACCACCGGCAGCAGAACGCCCATATCGATGTGCAGGCGGTCATACTGCTCTTTCAGGTGTTCGGGCGTGCAGAAGAGAAAATAGGGCTTGACGCGATAGGCGTGAGCATGGATATCAATAAACATTCCAGAACCTCCTTATGATAGGAAAACAGCCGGCTATCTTTCGATAACCGGCTGAAACAGATTCATCACTCGACAGAGACGATGTAGTAATATACAGGCTGACCACCGTTGATCAGATTGATCTCCACATTGGAGCTGATCTTGGAGCGGAGCAGTTCATAGGCTGCAGTAGCCTGTGCTTCAGAGACATCGGCGCCGTAGAGCAGGGTGATGAAGGAGGAATCCTTCTTGACCATGGAGCGGGTCAGCTTCAGAAGAGCCTTCTGCAGGTCCTTCTCGACGAAGGCGAGCTTGCCGTTTTCCATGGCGAGGATCTCACCGGCTTTGATGTTGTGGCCGTCAAAATCGCTGTCGCGGGCAGCAAAGGTGATCTGACCGGTCTGAACGCTGTCAAGGGCCTTGGTCATGGACATGCGGTTTTCAGAGAAGTCCATATCGGGGTCGAAAGCCAGCATGGCAGAGATGCCCTGGGGAATGGTGCGGCTGGGAAGCACGCAGACACGGCGGTCGGCAAGGCGGACAGCCTGTTCGGCGGCCATGATAATGTTCTTGTTGTTGGGAAGAACAAAGACGGTCTCGGCGGGGGTGGCATGGATGGCATGAAGAATGTCATCGGTAGAGGGGTTCATGGTCTGACCGCCGGTGACAACATTGTTGACGCCCAGATCGGTGAACAGCTCCTGTACGCCGGTACCGGCTGCAACAGCGACAAAGCCGAAAGGCATATCAGGGTCGACGGGAACATAGCCCTCGTCCTTTTCCTCCTGGTCGGCCTGCAGGACCTGTGCGGAGTGCTGTTCTCTCATGTTCTCGATCTTCATGGAGGTCAGAGAACCGAACTTCAGACCTTCTTCGATGGCGTTGCCGGGATGGTTGGTGTGGACATGGACCTTGATGATCTCTTCGTCGTCAACAACAACAACACAATCGCCGATGGTCTCGAGAAAGGCGCGCAGCTTCAGCGCGTCGTCGCAGTTTTTATTCTTGAGTACGATGAACTCGGTGCAGTAAGTGAAGGTGATGTCGCCTTCTGCTTCAGCAACAGCAGAGCGGGGCTTGGCAGCCTTTTTGGTGGCAGCGGACTCGTCTTTGACCACTTCGCCGCCGCAGAGTACATCCAGCATTGCCTTGATGATGACATAGAAGCCCATACCGCCTGCGTCAACAACGCCGGCCTTTTTCAGAACGGGCAGCATCTCGGGGGTGCGGTCGAGGGTATCCTTGGCCTGATCGACGATGGTGGTGAAGACCTCCAGCGCGTCGTTGGTTTCAAGAGCGACTTCGCGGCCCTTTTCGGCAGCTTCGCGGGCAACGGTCAGAATAGTGCCTTCGGTAGGCTTCATAACTGCTTTGTAAGCGCTCTCAACGCCCAGGGTCAGAGCGTCGGCCATATCGGTACCGGTAGCTTCCTCTTTGCCTTTCAGACCGTTGGAGAAGCCGCGGAACAAAAGCGAGAGGATAACGCCGGAGTTGCCTCTGGCGCCGCGCAGCAGGGCGGAGGCGGTGACTTTGGCAGTCTCGCCGACAGTGGGATTTTTGAGCATTTCAAGCTCGCGGACGGCAGCACCGATGGTCATCGACATATTGGTGCCGGTATCACCGTCCGGTACGGGGAAGACGTTCAGTTCGTCTACCTTCTGTTTCTGGTTAGAGATTGTACGGGCGGCGGAAATGATCGCATCCCGTAAAAGGGTTCCGTTAATCATGACTGTACTCCTTCAGGCGGCTGGCTGCCGCAGAACTTCGGGGACGATCAGCTGTTTTTCAGCCCGTCCACGTAAACATTGACTGCAGCAACATGGATGCCGGTGACGTCTTCCACGGTATAGCAGACCTTATGGGTGATGCTCTTGACGATAGCGCTGATATTGGTGCCATAGGTAACTTCAATGTGCAGGTCGATCACAAGGTTGTCGCCCTGTACGCGAATTACGACTCCGCGGGAGTCATCGGGTTTGGTGATCAAACGCTTGAGACCCTTGGGAGGATTGGGGTCCGCCATGCCGGCTACGCCAAAACAGCCGGAGACAGTTGCACTGACAAGGGAAGTGAAAAATTCACGGGAAACCTCAATGGTACCCAGATGGTTTTCGATCTTGACCATGACAACTCCTCATTTCTTGCAAAGATTTCTATTCTATATTCTAATAAAAAACACGGTGTTTGTCAAGGCGAAACAGCCCTTCTGAAGCCGTCTGAGGCAATAAATGTTGAAAATTCATCATTTGTTTAGATTCTGCACGTCCGTCTTTGGTGTACTATCCATATCGGGAAGGGCGAAATGAAGCGTTTCTTCCGGCAAATCACCGCTTAGCATCCATATTGCCGACGCTCCCAGAATCGCAAAATCGTCGGTTCCAGCCGGAAAAGTCACCGGGATCTCCATGGGCTCCGTCGTCCCGAACGGGGTGGAAACTGTCCGCATCAGCGCGACAGAGGCGCGGTTCTCCTCTCTGGAAGAGAAGGTAAAAGTGTCTTTTGCCGAACGTCCGCAGGTGATGAGATGTCCGGTTCCTTTTCCGGAAAAAGCGCTGTCGGCAAGACAGATGGTATCCGCCGGCAGAAGAGCGGCCTCTTCTGCAGAGAAACAGAAAACCGGCTTTTCCAAAGAGAAAAAACGGTCCGGAAGATTGTGTTTCAGAAACCGGAACAGCCGGGAATCCTCTCCGCCCGGGACAATAACGGCCATTGTATACCCTCCTTCGGTTCGTCATTTTGTGGGAATATTTTTCCCGTCTCACCGCGGATTTATGCGCTTATACAAAGTTTCCGAAAAGGGGTAAAAAACGCAAAAAAATCGCTTTGCTGTAAAGGAAAATGCTTGACAGGGCGGGATGTTTTCGCTATAATATACTGGTGTAAAGGAAAAGGGTTTACACCAACCCCCAAAAAAGACATTGAGGTGACTGTTTTGAGCGAAAAAAATCTTGGGATCTCGATCCTTCTGGATCATTACGGCCCCATGCTGACCGATAAGCAGCGCGATGTCATCGACCTTTACTATAACCAGGATCTTTCTCTTGCCGAGATCGCCGAACACGAGGGCATCAGCCGTCAGGGCGTTCGCGATAACATCAAAAGAGGCGAGGCTTTTCTCCTTGAGATGGAGGAAAAACTCCATCTGGCACAGAAGATGACCGATCTTTTAAAGACCATCGAAGAGGTCGACCGTCTCTGTCAGGAGATCGAGAGCGAGAACCGCGCCGTTCGCTCTGCCGGTATCCAGCGGCGGGCAGCTGCCATCAGACAGATGCTGGGCGAATGTGTGGATGAATACTTCGGCGGCTGAGCCGCACCCGATATAAGGAGGGAACGATATGGCTTTCGAGAGCCTTTCCGAAAAACTTTCACAAGCTTTCAAAAAGCTGCGTTCCAAAGGTAAGCTGAACGAGGCTGACATCAAAGAAGCCATGCGCGAAGTCAAATTCGCCCTTCTGGAAGCCGACGTCAACTATAAAGTCGTCAAGGATTTTGTCAAAGCGGTCAGTGAACGCGCCGTGGGCCAGGAAGTGCTGGAAAGCCTGACTCCCGCCCAGCAGGTCATCAAGATCGTCAACGAAGAACTGACGGCACTCATGGGCGGTGAAAATGCCCGGCTGGAGTTCCCCTCCAAGCCTCCCTGTGTCGTACTGATGTGCGGCCTGCAGGGTTCCGGTAAAACCACCCATGCCGCAAAACTTGCCAGATACTTCAAAGAGCATATGAGCTGCAGACCTCTGCTGATCGCCTGTGACGTTTATCGTCCCGCCGCTATCGAACAGCTGCAGATCGTCGGTGAAAAAGCCGGTGCCCGCGTCTTCGAGATGGGACAGGGCGATCCGGTACAGATCGCAAGAGAGGGTCTTCGCTTTGCAAAAGACCACGGCCACGATCTGGTCATCGTCGACACTGCCGGCCGTCTGCACATCGACGAAACGCTGATGGATGAGCTCAAACGGATCGAGGCGGAAGTCAATCCCAACGAGATCCTGCTGGTAGTCGACTCGATGACCGGTCAGGACGCCGTTACCGTCGCCGACACCTTCAATAAGGCGCTGCCCATCACCGGCGTGATCCTCACCAAGCTCGACTCCGATACCCGCGGCGGTGCCGCGATCTCGGTCCGTCAGGTCACCGGAAAGCCCATCAAGTTCTCCGGTATCGGTGAAAAGATCGAAGATCTGGAACCCTTCCATCCCGAAAGAATGGCCTCGAGAATCCTGGGTATGGGCGATATGCTCACTCTGATCGAAAAGGCACAGACTTCCGTCGATGAAAAGGAAGCCGAAAAGCTGGCCCGCAAGATGAAAGAGAACAGCTTCGACATGAACGACCTGCTGGATCAGATGCAGCAGATCAAGAAGATGGGCTCCATCAAACAGCTGCTGGGCATGATCCCCGGCATCGGCAACAAGATCGATGAGATGGACGTTGACGAGCGTCAGCTGGTCCGCATCGAGGCAATGATCACATCCATGACTCCCGCAGAACGGGAAAAGCCCTCCATCATCAACCCTTCCCGCAAGCGCCGTATCGCCGCAGGCTCCGGTACCCGGGTCGAGGACGTCAACCGGCTGCTCAAGCAGTTCGACCAGATGAAACAGATGATGAAAAAGATGGGAAATATGGGCAAAAAGGGCGGTAAGCGGAGAATGCGCTTACCCGGAATGCCTTTCTAAAACGGATTACGGACCGGCAAAAAAGCCCGGCTGTAACATAAATTTCAAACAAACAATTTTCAGGAGGAAATTACCATGGCAGTTAAAATCAGACTTCGCAGAATCGGCGCTAAGAAAGCTCCTTTCTACCGCATCGTTGTTGCTGACTCCCGTTACCCCAGAGATGGCCGCTTCATCGAAGAGATCGGCACCTATGATCCCACCAAGGAACCCAGCGTAATCAGCGTTGATATGGAAAAGGCTGAAAAGTGGATCGCTACCGGCGCTCAGCCCACCGATACCGTTAAGAAGATCCTGAAGATCGCTTCCGAGAAATAATTTTTCTCTCATTTCAGGCCCGCTGCCGGGGCACTGACGGCAGCAGATCACATCTGACCAACCACTGAACGGAGGAATTTTTCATGGAAGAACTTCTGATCACCCTTGCAAAGGGTCTCGTTGAGGATAAAGACGCGGTCAAAGTTACCGTGGACGAACCCGCCGAGGACGGCACCGTCACCTACCACCTGAGTGTTGCACCCGCCGACATGGGCCGGGTCATCGGCAAACAGGGCCGCATCGCCAAGGCTATCCGCGTTGTGATGCGTTCTGCTGCTCAGCAGAAGGGCGACAAGGTCGCTGTTGAGATCGACTGATCGATCAAGAAAGAAACGGCACAGCTTTCGGGCTGTGCCGTCTTTTGTTTTTTCAGAAGATGTGGTACAATAAAAAGAAAGAATAGATCTGTGGAAAAATCCTGACAACGGAGCGTGATGGCATGAAAAAGAACAGACTGATCAAGATCCTGCTGCTGATTGCATATTGTACGCCGTTTGCTTTTCTTTCCGTAAACGGTGATGCGGTTTCCGGAACGATGCTGTTTTACGGAATCATGATCATAGGGCTCTCTCTGTTATGCTGGGGAGCGTTGAAGACAAAGAATACCTCTGTGCTCTGGCCTGGCAGCATTCTGAGTGCTGTTTCTTCCTGCGCGGCAGCAAAGCTGACCGGGCTGGAGGCAATGGGTGACTATTTCAAACCGTTTACTTCTTATTCGCTCATTGCGGTGATTTCGGCTGTTGTTTTTATCGTGCATGCAGTTATCGCACTGACGCACAGGGTGAAAAAATAAGACATGACCGATCGTTTTACTGAAATGATTCCGGACAGAGAAAGGAGGCGCTGTCGTGGCAAGAGAATGGACTTCGGAGCAGAAAAGCGCCATCGACGTCAGAGGAGGCAGTGTCCTCGTCTCGGCGGCGGCAGGAAGCGGCAAGACGGCCGTTCTGACCGAACGGATCATCCGCAGGATCGTCGATGACGGGATCGATGCCGACCGCTTTCTGGTGGTGACCTTTACCCGTGCGGCAGCGGCAGAGATGCGCTCGCGTATTTCCGACAGCCTCCGTGAGCTGATCCGCCTCGACCCGGCCAATCTCGCTCTTCAGAGACAGCTGATGCTTTTACAGCAGGCACAGATCTGTACCATCGATGCCTTTTTCTCTGGTTTTGTGCGGGAGAATTTTGAGCGGCTGGGTGTTTCCCAGAACCTGCGGATCATGGATGATGCCATGCTGTCCCGTCTGACCGCCGATACACTGGAACTGGTCCTGGAGGAACACTATGCACGTCCCGAACCGGAATTTCAGGCGCTGGTCCGTCATTTCGGTGAGGACAACGACAAGCGTCTTTCTGCCCAGATCTTAAAGCTGTATAAAAAGCTTCGTTCGCTGCCTTATCCGTTCAGATGGATGGAAGAACAGGCAGCCCGCTATAAAACGCCCGCGCCGGCCGCAGAGAGCGGCTGGGGCCGTATCCTTCTGGAGGAAGCAAAAAACTGCCTTTCCCGTGCATTGGCACAGGACAAAGCCGCTCTGGAAGTTTCGGAGGAGGATGAGGTGCTGCGAAAAGGCTATGCGCCTGTCATCCGCGGTGATATCGCATCGATGAAAACGGCCGCCGGGATCCTCGAAGACTGCGGCTGGGACGAAGCGGTCCGGGCAATGCGGAGCATTGAGTTCGCCAGACTCGGAAGATCCAATGGCTGCGACAGCGAACTGAAAGACAAGGCTGCCGCCCTGCGCAAAAGAGCAAAAGCCAATATCGATGCGGCGAATGATCTGCTTTGCTGCACCGAAGCGGATTATCTGGATGATCTGGCATCACAGGCGCCGCTCACAGAGATGCTCTTCTCGCTGACCGGTGAGCTCTGGCGCAGACTGGACAAGGCGAAGGAAGAGGCCGGTGCGGCCGATTTTGCTGATTTTGCTTACCTGACGCTGCAGCTTCTGGCAGACGAAAACGGTGACCCCACCCCCTTTGCGAAGGAGTATGCCGGCCGCTATGCCGAGATCCTTCTGGACGAATATCAGGATACCAACCGCCTGCAGGATCTGATCTTCCGCTGTGTTTCCCAAAACGGAGAGAATCTTTTCTTTGTGGGTGACTTAAAACAGAGCATCTATCGCTTCCGCTCGGCAAGTCCCGAGGTCTTTATGGAGAAGAAGGATTCCTTCTCACCTTATGGCAGCGGCTCTTTCCCCGCGCTGATCACTCTGTCCAACAATTTCCGCTCCCGGAAGGAAATCACCGGAGCGGTCAACTATCTCTTCTCCAAAACCATGTCCCGCAAGGTGGGCGACGTGGACTATACCGACGCGGAAAAACTCAACTGCGGAGCGCGCCGCTATCCCGACCTGCCGGAAGGGGAGAAAGCGGTGTCTCTGATGCTTCTGGATGTGGAGAAGGATGAAGATGTCCGCCTTGTCATCGAAGCCCGCGCTGTGGCAAAACAGATCAAAAAAATGATCCTGTCGGGTCAGCATGTCACCGACGGAAGTGCTCTTCGCCCCTGCAGAGGCGGCGACTTTGCCATTTTGCTGCGAAGCGGAAAGGGGACCGATCAGATCTATGCCGCCGCTCTGAAAGAAGAGGGCGTTGACGCGCTGCTCAGCGCGTCGGAAGGTTACTTCAGCTCCCGCGAGGTCTCGCTGATGGTGAGCCTTCTCAGAGCAATGGATAACCCGCTGCAGGACATTCCCATGGCAGCGGTGCTGTTGTCGCCGGTCTTCGGCTTCAGCTGTGATCAGGTGGCGGCTCTCCGTCAGAATTACCCCGACCGCAGCCTTTATGCGGCGCTTTTGCTGGAGAAAAACGTCGATGATCCCGTCCGTGCCCGCCGTGCGGATATTTTCCTCGATACGTTCGGAAGACTTCGGGAAAAGAGCGCCTCGGTGAATATCCAGCGGCTCATTCAGTATATTTATGACACCACCGACTTTATCGAGGTCATGAACCGCTTCTCGGACGATGCCGCAAGAGAAGCCAATCTGAAACTTCTGCTGAAATATGCCGGCGATTATGCCGCCGGCGGCAACAGCGAGCTTTCGGGATTTGTGGCCTATCTGGATGCCCTGATGGAGCGCGGAGAAGATTTCGAGGTGGCGAATCCTCTGACAGAATCGGAAAATGCGGTTCGGATCATGACCATCCACCGCTCCAAAGGCCTGGAATTTCCCATCGTGATTCTGGCCAACTGCTCCAAAAAACACAATGTCCGTGATCTGTCCGATCCGGTCGCTATGGACCCGAAGACCGGCTTTGCCATGAAACGGGTGGAGCGCGAACTGGGTCAGAGCTATCCCACTCTGCCGCTGCAGGCGGTTCACTGCCGGGAAAAACAGGACCTTCTTTCAGAAGAGATGCGCCTTTTATATGTGGCGCTGACCCGTGCAAGCGAGCGGCTGATGCTGGTATGCGGCGGCGAAGAGATCGAGTCCTCGCTGGCGGCTTACGATTTCATGATCGACCGTGACGGCAATTACCCCGCCGAAAACGCGGCCCTTGCCAGAAGTTACGGCGACTGGATCCTGCCGGTACTGCTGCAGCACCCCGACTGCAGAGAACTCAGAAAACACTATGGCCTTTCGCTGCCGGAGACACCGGCAGATTTCCCGCTGGAGGTATTCTGGGTCAGAGAACAGGAAGAGCCCGCCGAAACCGAGGAAGCTCATCCCGATGTCCTGCCGGACGAAGAGCTGACCGGAATGCTGAGAAAGCGGTTTGAGTGGGAATATCCCCATGAAGCTGATACACATATCGCTGCCAAAACATCGGTCACCCGCATCGCCCATAAGGCGGCGCAGGTATTTCTGGAAAAGCCTGATTTCTCCGGCAGAGATCATTTCACCCCTGCCGAAAAGGGAAGTATCTTCCACCGGGCTTTGCAGTTTGCCGATTTTGCCAAAGGCGCCGAAGATCCCGATACCGAGCTGAAGCGGCTGGTGGAAGGAAAATGGCTCACCGAGGCCGAAGCTGCGACTATCTCGCCGGACGAATTTGCGGCCTTCTTCCGCTCGCCTCTGATGGAGCGGATGCTCAAAGCGGAGCGTATCCTGCGGGAATACCGGTTCTTTGACACGATCCCTGCGGCTGAAGCCGGCTTTGGAGAGGGCGGCGACCTGCTTATACAGGGTATCGCCGATTGTATCTTCATCGAAAATGGCGCAGCGGTCATTGTTGACTTCAAGACCGACCGTGTCAGCGATATGGCTGAGCTGAAAGCGCACTACAGCGGACAGCTGACCCTTTACCGCCGGGCGCTCGAAAAGATCTTCCCTCGCGTCGAAAGCTGTATTCTCTATTCCACAAAATTGAAACAAACCATCAATGTCTGATCACAGGAGGTAACTGTTATGCCCTTTATCCACACCAAGACCAATACCGTCATCACCCCCGCCATGGAAGAAAGCCTGAAAGCCAAACTGGGCAAAGCCATCGAACTGATCCCCGGCAAGAGCGAGACCTGGCTGATGCTGCAGTTCAGCGGTGAATGTCATCTCTGGTTCCGCGGCGAAAAAGACGATCCCATCGCTTTCGTCGAGATCATGGTCAACGGCAGTGTTTCCGACAGCGCTTATGATGAGATGACCGCCGCCGTCATCGATATCATCGGCAAGGAGCTGGATATTGCTCCCGACCACATCTATGTGGAGTATCAGGTGGCCTCCAAATGGGGCTGGAACGGCATGAACTTCTAAAAGAAAAACTCCTCCGGGATTTTCCCGGGGGAGTTTTTTATGCTTATTCAGAACAGACCAGCCAGATAAAGGAAAAAGTAAAACACAAAAAACCAGATCATTGTTGATTTCTCCGTCAGATCAATGTACGTTTCAGCTGCGGGCGGTCAGCCTGCCAGCAGTTCCAGCTCTTCTTCGGCTTCCTGAACAGTGTCAGCGGAGAAAAGAAACTCTCCGCTCGAGTCGAGCACTTCAATATGCCCCTGTACATATACCATCTGAATTTCCATAAACACCGCTCCTTTCCTGTTATGTCTAGAGTATAACAGGAAAGATGTCCCATAAAACGGACTTTACGATGCTTTTTTGGAGGGGAGTTCATTCCAAAGGGTAAATCCAAGGATCAGTACACCGCCGATGATCTGTATCGGCGTCATGGCTTCGCCCAGCAAGACCACCGAGATCAATACCGCCAGCAGCGGATCAATATAACTGAGAATGGCAGCTTCCTGACCGGGCAGCTCACGCAGCGAAGAGAAATACATGCAGTAGGTGATGCCGGTGTGGATGAGACCCACGATCAGAAGGCAGATCCAGCCTTTCGTGTCCATGCCGGCAAAACTGATACCCGATGTCAAAAGGATATAGGGCGTCAGCGTGACGATTGCTGCCAGAAACTGCAGGAAGGTGCGGTGGATGCCGCTGACGTTTTTGATGAACTTGTTGATCAGCACAACTGTCGCATACAGTACCGCTGCCGCCAGTCCGAAGAGGATCCCTTTCAGATGAGAGCTTCCGGACGAGGTGTCGCCGATACCGGTGATGAGCACGATGCCGAGGGTGGACATGCCAAAACAGATCCACTGTTTGGCGGTCATTTTCTCTCTGAAAAGCAGGGGGCAGACCACCGTCACAATGACCGGAGCGAAATAATAGCTGAGGGTCGCCACCGAAACGGTCGTATACTTATATGCCTCAAACAGAAAGATCCAGTTAAAGCCCATGGCCATGCCGGAGAAGATCAGAAGCGGCAGCTCCTTTTTGATGGCGCCGAAGGAGATCTTCTGTTTTGAGACAAGCAGCCAGACCGCAATGAGCGCCGCCGCCAGCACTGCGCGCCAGAGGGCGACTTCGCCGGAGGTAAGAGAGATATTGCGGACGAAAACAGAAATGGTGCCGAAAACGGCCATCGAGCCGATGAGCATCAGCCTGGAGCGGTTGGTCGGGGTCATAATGAATCCTCGCTTTATTGCTTTGATGTAACAAAGTTATCATACCATGCAGAATACTGCTTGTCAAGCAAAAAGAGACCTTTCAAAAAGGTCTCTTTGTTTTACTTATTTGGTCAGTTCGACAGCGTCTGCAGCATTTTCCGCGCCGGAATACCACACAGGGGCTTCTCCGCGGGTCTGATGGTCAAAGAAACCAAAGGCCGTGCCGGGGAGGATATCGTGTCCACCCTCAAAGATGGTCAGACGGACCATGCCGGAGCTTCTGCGCATGAGGACTTTATAAGAGCCGTAAGCGGGGTCTTCACCATCAAAGCGAAGATGAGCGGGGATCTCTTCCTTTTCGGTCATAAAGGCAATATCCTCTTCGCTGATGCGGTCGGCAGGCTCGGCGACCGTGTTGAATGCCCGAATGGCATGGGAAACGGGGACGCTTCCCGTATGACCGTCATGGATACCGGTGCCGATGTCGAGAATGACCTTGTTCTTTGCGTTTTCCAGCCAGGTCAGGGGAGAGCGGTGCTTTGCCTCGGCGGCAGCTTTGGGATCGCTTACCGGGTCGCCGCCGCAGGCCTCAAAGATATGGTCATCATAGCTTCTGCGGGTGGGGTCGGCCTTTTTGGTACGGGTCTCTTTGAACCATGCGGCAACATCGCTGATGGGACACCAGGAGGAGACAGCGGTCCAGAGTTCGGGATGTCTTGCCGCCATCAGCAGCGAGGCGTGTCCGCCGCCCGAACCGCCCAGAAGATAGATATGATCCTCGTCGACGGCATAATGCTCTTTCATATATGCCACAGCGGCGGCGATGTCGGCGACCACCAGGTCAGAGCCGCAGGCTTCGGGGGTCCAGTTGGGACCGCGAAAAAGGGGATAGATAAAGTGCCAGCTGCGCTTTTCAGCGTTTTTGGGGAACAGTTCGTTCATCTGCTCGAGGCCATAGCTCCAGGTGTGCAGACAGACAACGAGGGGGCGGGGCTCATTGCCCTCGGCGGGAGCGATGATCGCCGGCTGCAGGGAATTGTCAGCTTTTACAGGATAGCGGATCTCTTCCATTGTTTTCACCTCAAAAGAATTTTCAGCTTTCGCCTGGTTCAACGGCTGTGACGGTCAGAAGATCGTCCTTCACCGTAAATTTCACTTCCACACCGCCAAAGCTCATGCCGTAGACCCGGTCGGGCACATTCTGATAAGCGGGACGGGGATCCTGTGCCAGAACGGCTGTCAGCCCTTCTCTGCGGGCTTCAGGAACCTTTTCCATCAGTTCGGCGGGAAATTCCACCCTGAGTACGCCCTCTTTCTGCTGCAGCGCAAAGCCGCCCAGAGCGTCGGGGTGAGAATCGGTATAGGCAAGATAGGGTTTGACGTCAAAGATGGGGGTGCCGTTCATCAGGTCCGCACCGGAAACATGCAGCACCGGCCCCAGTTCAGGATCGATCTCGATGCTGTCCAGCTTTACCGACGAAAGGCCGATGGCATTGGGCCTGAAGGGAGAGCGGGTGGCAAAAACACCCATGCGCGTGTTGCCGCCGAGGCGGGGCGGCCGTACGGTGGGAGACCAGTCTTTTCTCACCGCTTCGGAAAACTGCCAGAGGATCCAGATATGGGAGTATCCCTCCAGCCCGCGGAAAGCCTCCGGCTTACGGTATTCCGGTTCAAAGACGATGGTGGCTTTCAGCGCGTCCACCAGTCCCGCCTGTCGGGGAATACCGAATTTTTCGGGAAATTCGCTGCGGATACGGGCAATGATCTGCATGGAAACGGTATCGGACATGAAAGCCCTCCTTATTTCAGATCTCATCGTGGTAATAACGGGTGATCAGTTCGGTCATATTCCGGGCGACGGGGCGGGATTCAAAAAGTTCATGTTCCCAGATAAGGATGACCGAATCATCGGCACTTCCGTCAGGAAGAATCCGATAGCAGTAACAGTCACCGCAGCCGTTGCCTGCAAAACAGAGATAGGGAGCGATCTTTTCGGCGTATTCCTCCGGCTCGAGATATTCGGGATAGATCTCGCGGTTTGTATTTACATGACGGATGATCTCTTCCGCTGACCAGAGGAGCCAATGGTCGCCATTCGTCTCATGCAGCAGAGCACGAAGTTCATCGGGAAAGGCAGTACCGACAATTTCTTCGGCTTTTCTGATCTCTTCTTCGGGGCAGGGCGGCTGAAGTGCAGCCCATCTGTTGTCACTGATCAGCTCTTCAATCAGTTTGCGGTACATAGTTTTCCTCCGTCTGCCGGAACAGTTCTTCCAGATAAGTATAGGGAATGAAACTTCCTTCGGCGATCAGCCGGCGCAGTTCCTGACGGGATGCCCATCTGACATCACAGGTCTCTTCTTTCTGCAGCACGATGTCGGCAAGTGGGACTTCCTGCCGGAAGAGCCAGACCGAGAAGAAGGCGGCACCGCTTCCGTCGGAGTGCGGCCAGGTATATTCTGTCAGGATATGCCCTTTTTCGGGGATGAGAACGACCCCCAGCTCTTCTCTGACCTCGCGGAGTGCGGCGGTCAGGACATCTTCCCCCGCGAGGGCGCTGCCGCCGGTGGTTTCCCACATGCCCGGTGCGGCAGTTTTGGAGGAGACCCTTCTGGAAATGAGAAATTCTCCCTTTTCATTGACGATCCAGACACTGACAGCAGGATGATAGTCATTTTCCTGCATCGGTGCGCCTTTTTTCATGGTACGGCCGGTGGGGCGGCCCTCGGAATCGACGATATCCCAGATCTCAGAGGAATCAGCGATTTCTCCGGGATCTTTGCTGATTTCTTCGAAATCAATCTCTTTAGAAGCTTGTATCTCCTTCATGGGATCAATTCTTTCCGGAAAAATCACTTTACCAGTGCGGTATCCTCGGCCGGGCGGTCCAGCGAGGCGTTCTGATAATCGCGGCTCAGCTGCAGCACTGCTTCAAAGTATGCCTTTGCATAGGCGCAAAGCTCGGGGGAAGCGGCTTCTTCCACCCATTTCAGAATGGCGGCCTCCCGTTCGGGGACGAACACTTCCATACCATGTTCCTGCTTATACAGTGCCACTTCTTTACAGAGTTTCATTCGCTTTTCAAAAAGCTTCAGCATTTCTTTGTTGATCGCATCGATCTGAGGTCTGATCTCGCTGAGTTCCATCAGTCATTCTCCTTTTCGGATTCTTCTTCGGAAAGTTCTTCTTCCCACTCGTCTTCTGCGGGAGGATAATACCGGCCGTCTTCGGGCACATAGTCCTTGCCCCGGCAGAGCCGATAGAGTTCTTCTGCTTCTTTGACATAGAAGGTGGTGCCGCCGTCATCGATAACATAGGCACAGCGCTCGGCAGCGGTGTGATTTGCGCCGGAAAGCCGCTCCAGCATAGCCATCCGCAGCGAGAAATTGATGCGGCTCAGAGGGAAAGAGGCTTGTCTGAGCATATCCTTACAGGCTTCCTTACAGGGGGTGATCTTTCCTTCCTTGTGAAGGATCATGATCTCCATCATAGCCAGCAGCTGATTGCACTGACGGAATTTGCCGGAATTGGGTTTGGTTTTTCCGGCGATGGTCTCGATCTTCTGGCGGATAGCCAGCAGCTTTTCCAGATCATCCGTCCGGTCATAACAGTGGGCAAGAATATTGTAATACTGGAAATAATAGGGGTTTTTCTCGTCGGGCTTTGTTTTTGTCAGCCGTGCCAGCGCCTCATCTGTTTTTCCCTGATAGAACAGTGCGCGGGCCATGTTGAGAGAAATATCGTCGAATTTTTCGGGGGTCTTGTCCAGCGGGGAGAAGACCTTTTCCAGCTTGACAGGGTCGCAGTCATAGTGCAGCACACGGGCAAACTGGGTCAGTCTGAGCCGTTTGAGAGAGGAGAGCAGATAGCCC
>JAFQND010000160.1 GCA_017396055.1 Oscillospiraceae bacterium | reverse complement strand
ATAATCATGTACTTAAAAGATGTCACCGTTAAAAATCAGGTAGGTCTCCATGCTCGTCCCGCTACTTTCTTCATCCAGAAGGCTAACGAGTTCAAGTCTTCCGTCTGGGTTGAAAAGGAAGAGCGCCGTGTCAACGCCAAGTCTCTGCTGGGCGTTCTGTCTCTGGGCATCGTAGGCGGCACTACCATCCGCATCATCGCTGACGGCGCTGATGAGCAGGCTGCTGTTGAAGGTCTGGTCAAGCTGGTCGACTCTGCTTTCGCTGAGTAATTGATAAGCAAAAAAAGCCTTCCCTTCGGGGAGGGCTTTTTGTTTTTCTCAGCCCAGTTGGTATAAAAGTTTCTTACGCGGGGCTTGGGGCCGGCCCCAACATCAAGCACCGGATACTCCCGCCGCCTGAAGCGGCGTGAGCGTGTTTATCTGCTGTTGGGACTCGGTCCCAAACCCTGCTCAAGTCCCTTTTTGCAAAAAGGGACTTGAGAATCTCCAAAAACTTTTGATGTGTAAAACGAAATCTTCCGTTCTTGCCGAATCCGCCGTTTTCGGTTATAATAGTCCCGAGGGGGGAGTAATATGACCATCGAAGAACTGAAACAGAAAGCCCTGGACCTGACCATGGAGCCGGGCTGTTATCTGATGAAAAACAAACAGGGCACCGTCATCTATGTGGGCAAGGCAAAGGCCCTTAAAAACCGGGTGGTCAGCTATTTCCGCGAAAACGCCGGCCACAACGAAAAGACCCGCAAAATGGTCAGCCAGGTGTGGGATTTTGACTATATTGTCACCGGCAGCGAATTCGAGGCACTGGTACTGGAGTGCAGCCTCATCAAGCACTATGACCCCCATTACAACATCCTGCTGAAGGACGACAAGGGCTATCACTATATCCACGTCACCGATGAGGAATTCCCCCGCATCGAGGCTGTCATGCAGAAACCCGACGATGAAGGACAGCTGATCGGCCCGTATATGAGCGCGTTCGTGGTCCGTCAGACGGTCGAACAGGTCAACAAGGTCTTCCGCCTGCCCACCTGTTCGAGAAAATTCCCCCAGGATTTTAAAAAGGGAAGACCTTGTCTCAACTATCACATCAAACAGTGCATGGGTCTCTGTCAGGGCAAGGTCAGCCGGTCGGAGTATGATGCCATCCTGAAAGAAGCGCTGGAGTATATCCGCTCGGGCGGCGTTTCCTCCACCGAAGAGCTGGAGGAACGGATGATGAAGGCCGCCGACGAGCTGGACTTCGAGCTGGCGGCAAGGCTCCGCGACCGGATCGTCGCCATCAGAAAGATCTCGGATACCCAGACGGTCCTTCTCGGCGAAGACCGCCAGATGGACGTCATCGGCTTTGCCCAGATGGGCGCCATGGCCTGCGGTATCGTGCTGAAGATCCGCGAGGGGCGCATCGTCGACAAGGAGAATTTCATCTGGGACGAAGTCTTTGATCTCTCTGAGCTGAGAGAGGAGTTCCTCGTCCGTTACTACACCGGCCGGAGCGATACGCCCAGAGCGGTCGTGCTGGACGAAGCCCCCGAAGACCTTGGTCTGTTTGAGCAGTTTCTGCGCCATCAGAGCGGTCACGCCGTCACCCCCATGGTGCCCCAGCGGGGCGAGCGGAAAAAGCTCTGTGAGATGGCGAGAGCCAACGCCGCCGAACAGCTGGCGCTGAAGGTCAAGCGCACCGGAAAGGAAGTTGCCGCCCTGGAACAGCTGGCACAGCTTCTGGGCATGTCTTCGACGCCCTGTTACATCGAGGCATACGATATCTCCAACTGGGGCGAGACCGGCCGTGTCGGCGGCATGATCGTCTTTGAAAACGGCCGCCCCCTGAAATCCGACTACAAGCGCTTTGCCATCAAAGAGGTGGAGGGTCAGGACGACTACGGCTCCATGCGGGAGGTACTGAGAAGGCGCTTTGCCCGCTATCTGGACGGCGACTCGAATTTTTCCCGGCTGCCCGATCTGATCCTTCTGGACGGCGGCAAGGGACATGTGGGCGCTGTGGCGCCGCTGCTTCGCGAGATGGGCATCGATGTGCCCCTTTACGGCATGGTCAAGGATAACCGCCACCGCACCCGTGCGCTGACCACCGAGGAAGGGGAGCTGGCCCTTTCGATGATGAAATCGGCCTTTACCCTCGTCACCACCATCCAGGATGAGGTCCACCGCTATGCCATCGCCTATCAGCGGACGCTGCACAAAAAAGTCAATTTCGAATCCAGCCTGAAAAAAGTCAAAGGCATCGGCGACGCCAAAGTCAAGGCGCTGATGAAGGAATTCCGCACCAAAAAGCGGCTGAAAGAGGCTTCTCCCGAGGAGCTGATGCAGGTCGCAAAGGTGAACGCCGAAGTGGCCGAGACCCTCTGGCAGACCATTCAGGAACTGTAACCGTTTTATGGGAGGTACTATGATCACATACCATCAGATCAAAAAGGATCCCCAGATCCTTACCTATGTTGAAAAAGCCGACGAAGCACTGGCTGCCCTCGGCTATACCGAACACAGCCTCGCCCATGTGGGTAAAGTCTCCGAGACGGCGGGACGGATCCTCGCCGAGCTGGATTACCCCGCAAGAGAAGCCGAGCTTGCCCGCATCGCCGGCTATCTGCACGATATCGGCAACATCGTCAACCGGGTGGAGCATGCCCAGAGCGGCGCTGTAATGGCTTTCCGCCTTCTTGATAAGCTGGGCATGGACCCCGCCGAGATCGCCACCGTCATTTCCGCCATCGGCAACCATGACGAATCCACCGCTTTCCCCGTCAACCCCGTGGCAGCGGCGCTGATCCTCGCCGACAAGACCGACGTCCGCCGTACCCGCGTCCGCAACCAGGATTTTGCCACTTTTGATATCCATGACCGGGTCAACTATGCGGTCACCAAATCCTCCGCCTTTATCACCGAGGACCGCACCGAGTTTGTCCTTCGCATCACCATCGACACCGAGATCTCTTCGGTGCTGGACTATTTTGAGATTTTCCTCGAGCGCATGCTGCTCTGCCGCCGCGCCGCAGATAAACTCGGCCTTCAGTTCAAGCTGACCGTCAACGGCCAGAATATGCTTTAAGAGAAATACAGATGTGCGTCTTTGGGGCAACTTTTTCACAGACACACAAAACTGCACAAAAGAAAGGGCGTTTCTTTCGGCAAGTTTTCCTTTCGCACCCTTGCAAAAAAACGCGATTTACAGTACAATAATGGTATATGATGCCGCATTGTTTCGTGCGGCTTTCCCGGCAGATGTTCCGTTTCCCTTCGAAAGGGCAGGTGCCCGGGGTCGGCTGCGAAGGGTTCGCAGCTGTTTTTGTTTGAAAGGATGGTCAAAGCATGAAAAAAGTTGCAGTCATCATGGGCAGCGACAGCGATTGGGGCGTTGTAAAAGGCGCCGTCTCCACCCTGAAGCAGTACGGCGTTCCCTGTGAAGTTCACGTCATGTCCGCACACCGCACCCCCGAGGCAGCACACAACTTTGCTGCTTCTGCCAAGGAAAACGGCTTCGGCGTCATCATCGCCGCCGCCGGTATGGCAGCTCACCTGGCAGGTGTTCTCGCTGCCGCAACCACTCTTCCCGTCATCGGCATCCCGATCTCTTCCGGCGGTCTTGGCGGTATGGACGCTCTGCTCGCCACCGTACAGATGCCCTCGGGTATCCCTGTTGCCACCGTTGCCGTAAACGGTGCCGCAAATGCTGCCAATCTGGCAGTTCAGATGCTGGCTCTCTCCGACGAAGGCCTTGCAGCAAAACTGGAAGCCAAGAAGGAAGAGATGAAG
Source organism: Oscillospiraceae bacterium (assembly GCA_017396055.1). Classification (GTDB taxonomy): domain Bacteria; phylum Bacillota; class Clostridia; order Oscillospirales; family Ruminococcaceae; genus Faecivivens. Next base: position 1,161 of record JAFQND010000160.1, on the reverse strand, counting down.
GCCGGCGTTGCCAAAAAGGATGAAAAGCTGCAGGCTGAAGTCGCGGCTCTCTGATAAACCAAACCACCAATTTTTTACGAAAGGGCGATTTGACCTATGAGCAAGAGTTTTAGCGATAGCTACAAGGCTGCCGGCGTAGACGTTACTGCCGGTTACAAAGCTGTTGAGCTGATGAAAGAGCATGTCAAGAAGACCTTCACCCCCGCAGTCCTGACCGGTCTGGGCGGTTTCGGCGGCCTTCTGGAGCTGGACCTGACCGGCATCAGCAAGCCTGTTCTGGTCTCCGGTACCGACGGCGTCGGCACCAAGCTGAAGATGGCATTCCTGATGGACAAGCATGACACCGTCGGCATCGACTGCGTCGCCATGTGCGTCAACGACATCATCTGCTGCGGCGCAAAGCCCCTGTTCTTCCTGGACTATGTTGCAGTCGGCAAGAACATTCCTGAGAAAGTTGCCACCATCGTTTCCGGCGTTGCCGAGGGCTGCCTGCAGTCCGGTGCTGCCCTTGTCGGCGGCGAGACTGCCGAGATGCCCGGTTTCTATCCCGTAGATGAATACGATCTGGCAGGCTTCTCTGTGGGCATCGTGGACGAAGAAAAGGTCATCGACGGCAAGAAGCTCGCTGAGGGCGATGTGCTGATCGGCCTTGCTTCCTCCGGTGTCCACTCCAACGGCTTCTCTCTGGTCCGCAAGGTCTTCGATGTGGAGAATGCCGACATCAAGGCTCCCATGGCGGAGCTGGGCGGCAAGAGCTTGGGTGAGACTCTGCTGGCTCCCACCCGCATCTATGTCAAGGCTGTCAAGGCCTGCCTGAAGGACGGCGTGGATATCCATGCCATCAGCCACATCACCGGCGGCGGCTTCTATGAGAATGTGCCCCGTATGATGACCGAAGGTCTGACCGCTCAGATCAAACTGGATTCCTTCCCCAGACTGCCCATCTTCGATCTGATCCAGAAGACAGGCAACATCCCCGAGCGTGATATGTACAACACCTTCAACATGGGCATCGGCATGATTTTGGCAGTTCCTGCCGATCAGGCGGAAAAGGCCATGAAGGTGCTGGCAGCTGCCGGTGAAACAGCCTATCAGATCGGTAAGGTCGTGGCAGGCACCGTCGGTGTGGAATTGGTGTAAGTCATGAAGAAGATCGCTGTT
>JAFQND010000017.1 GCA_017396055.1 Oscillospiraceae bacterium | reverse complement strand
GCCATGCCCTTGGTGATGCAGGCAACAGGGTGGACGGCCACGCCGGTATCCTTGGCTTTCTCAAGAATGTAGCGGATGGTTTCAGGGGAATCCACAGGGGGATTGGTATTCGGCATTGCCAGAACCCCCGTCACGCCGCCAGCAAGGGCAGCTGCTGTACCTGTCAGGATATCCTCTTTATGGGTCTGACCGGGATCTCTCAGATGAACATGCATATCGATAAAACCGGGGAACACCAGCTTATCGGTGGCGTCGATGACTTCACAGCCCTCTTCGGGAAGGTCAGTACCGATCGCCTTGATGGTATCGCCTTCGATCAGAAGATCATAAACGCCGTCGAGGCCGTTATTGGGGCTGACCAGCCGCCCGCCTTTGATCAGGATCATGAATTTTCCGCCTTTCAGATGGAATATAAAGGATGATTTTTTCAGATGTACACCGCCGGCAGCTTCAGCTTCCGACGATAACGACCTTGTCCTCCCCGTCGCGTTCTCTGACCGAGACGCGCACGCTTTCTTCGCGGGAGGTGGGGACGTTTTTGCCGATAAAGTCCGCCCGGATGGGCAGCTCACGGTGACCGCGGTCGATCAGGACCGCCAGCTGGATAGACTCGGGCCGGCCGACAGCCATCAGCGCATCGATAGCCGCCCGGACACTGCGCCCGGTATAGATGACATCGTCCACCAGAACGACCTTTTTGCCGCCGATATCAAAGGGGATACAGGTCTCGCCGCTTCCCTCCCTGCCGTCGTCGCGGAAGGGGGTGATATCCAGATAACCGACGGGGACGCTTTTCCCCTCGACCTGCAGGATCTTGCCGGCGATGCGGTCGGCCAGTTCTTTGCCGCGGCTGAGAATACCGACAACACAGAGGTCTTCGACCCCTTTGCTGCGCTCGATGATCTCATAGGAAATGCGGTTGATGGCGCGTGACATGGCCTTATCGTCAAGGATCAGTGCTTTTTCCATCATCTCGCCCCTTTCCGGCAAAAATAAAAGCCAAACTGTCCGGACACTGACAGTTTGGCTCATCTACCGTTTTTATACACCGGCGGACAGAATTTCCCCCGGGATCAAAAGCAGACTGCCTTGTCAGCCTCACAGGACCAACTTAAAGGTCGTCGCAGCCGAACCGGACTCGCCGGACGGCGGAAGTGCTCTTTGTTTACCTTATTTATTTTACAGGAAAAACGTCATTTTGTAAATAGGAGCAGATATACGAATTCACAGGTTTTTTGGTGAGTTTTTGTGCAATTAACCGAGAGTGAAACGAATTTTGTCGGCCATGGCCTTCACATTGCCGGGATAATCTCCCGCCGCCCGCTCCAGCAGCGCTTCGATCTTTTCCCGGGGCAGACCGGATAGATCATCCATCTCTGCCAGCCGGTAGACCGACCACAACTCCCCTTCATGGACAAACGCCAGCTCGCCGCAGAAGGCTTCGTTCACCTTTGCCGGATCTCCGGAATAAAGGGCGTCGATCTGGTCATCTGAATAACCGTGGGCCAGCGAAGCGAAGGTCTCCCGACCAATGTCAAAATCCGTGATCAGCGCCGACAGAGTATCTACCTCTGCCATGGGCTCGTTGCCGTAAACGTATCCAGCCGTAAGCCCTTTCTCTTTTGCTTCCAGAACTTCGTAGCCACCGATATGCAGTATAAGCTCACTGTCGACCGAATGAAACAGACCGTGATGAGCATAGCAGGAGTAGTAATTGTCGATGGATATGGCCGACTCAAGAGTCACCCGGGCATCCAGTGCCAGCTTTTTCATAACCGTCGAGAAGGGCGCATAGTCCGTCTCCAGCCGTTCGATCAGAGGCTTCAGTTCGCCGATCGGCACGCCGCTTGCCAGAACTTCCCTGGCTGTACTCTCCGCCAGCCGGTAGACCGACCACAGCTCCCCTTCATGGACGAACGCCAGCTCGCCGCAGAAAGCCTCGTTCACCTTTGCGGGATCACCGGAATAGAGGGCGTCGATCTGGTCGAGGCTGCAGACGGTAACGCCGTCGAATTCGGCGAGGAAATCAGCGCCAAGACCACCCCGCTCCAGCTCGGTGAAGATTTCTTTGGAAATATCAAAATACTCAATAAAATCCCGGATGGTGAAGGCGTCCATGTGATTCCGGTTAAAGGCATCCCGCTCTGCCGGGAGGGTCTTCTGCCATTCCTCAACAGCCTCACGCCCCACATGATTTATTAGCCTGCCGCTCACCGAATGGTACAGAAAATGATGCTCCAGGCACTCGCTGGCTGCGCCGGCGCAGGTCTCATCCTGATCGTCAGACCCAGCAGAAGGCTCGCTTTCCGGCTCGGAGGAAATTTCGGAAGAAGGCTCGCTTTCCGGCTCAGAGGAAATATCCGAAGAGGGTTCGCTTTCCGGCTCGGAGGAAATTTCGGAAGAAGGCTCGCTTTCCGGCTCAGAGGAGATTTCGGAATGAATCCCGGAAGATGTTTCGGATGTATTTTCCGACGAAGCTCCGGACGAGATCTCAGAGGAAGCGGTCTGTTTTTCCCCGCAGGACGAGAGCAAAACGGACAACATGAACAATACAGCAAAAATCTTTCTCACGGTCAACACCCTCCTTCTGATAGATTAAGTATACCATATAATAAAGAAGTTGTAAATCGGCAGTGCTTCCCCGCTCGGAATGACTGCACAGCCGAAAACGGAAACCTTCCCAATGCCGCCAAAATATGCTATACTATATTTTAACTATCCCGTTCAAAGGAGGTTCCCCATGAGTCAGAACGAAAAAATCATCGCCGGTGTCGGCCCCGGCGGACTCAGAGAGACCCATGACGTCAAGATCCTTGTCTGTTATATGCTGAGCTGTATCAGCGCTCCCCTTCCCCGCGAAAAGATCGCCGAGATCATCGTTCCTTCCGTCACCGACTATTTCACCTTCTCGGCCGCCTTCGAAGAGCTCATGGCCATGGGCCATCTGACCGAAGACGCAAAGGGATTTTCGCTGACCGCGCTGGGCACTGCCACCGCCAGAAACCTGCAAAGTTCTCTGCCCCTGACCCTCAGAGACAAAGTGTCGGCCGAGGCAAATCTTGCCCTTCAGCTGATGAACCGTGAGGGCGCCCTGCAGACCGAGATCGTCCCCCACAAAGACGGTTATCACGTCCGCTGTGTCATGGCTGACGGCGACCTTGTTTTTCTCGACCTCTCTTTCTATGCCCCCGACCTTGCCTCTGCCGAGCGGATCCGGCTGCGCTTCCGCGAACAGTCCACCGGCGTCTATACCGCATTGATGCAGATGCTGACCTGAGTTTTCAGTTATCAGCCTTCAGTTATCAGTTGTTCTCCCATGTTAAATAGAGGTACCACGTACAAGAAACCTCCGAAGGAGACGTGTCGGTTTTTTATTTACAAATCAACCCTTGTTTTCCGGCACAGATTGCGGTATACTGATAAAGTATTGCTCTCTGAGCACTTATTCACAGGAAAGGAAGTCCACACATATGAAAAAAATGGCCCGCATCGCAGCGGCGCTTCTGTCGGCTGTCATGCTGCTGACCGGCTGCTCCTCCACCTCCATCGACCCGTCCACCATTGATTATATGCAGCTCAAAGCCCCTGAAGAGGGACAGGATATCGCTGTGCTCGACACCACTCTGGGCGAGATCACCATCCTGCTCTATACCGAAGAGGTCCCCGAAATCGTTCAGAATTTCAAGGATCTGGCCGAACAGGGATTCTTTGACGGACAGGTCATCTATCAGGTGGTCCCCTCTGCCGCAGCATCGATCTTCGGCTCTTCCACCCCCGACGGCAACTCTCCTGACACCAATACCGGCAAACCCATCCAGATGGAATATTCCGACAACCTCTGGCCCTTCTCGGGTTCTGTCTGTGCCCTCTGCAGTGAGATGGGACAGCTTTTCATGAAAAAGAGCTATTTTGACTCTCGTTCCTTTATCATCGGCGACATCGAGATCACCAACGACGACCGCTTCTCGATGGAACAGAGCATGTTCCCCGCCATGATGATGAACGCCTTTGAAGAGATGGGCGGCGTACCCAGTCTCTCTCAGTATCACACCGTTTACGGCAAAGTCATCCAGGGCATGGACATCGTCAACGCCATCCAGCAGATGGAAATCGTTCCCGTTGAGCTGACCGAAGAGGAACAGGCTGCCGCTGAAGCGGGCGGCTATGAGACCGCCTATAAACTGGCGGAGGATGTGGTCATCAACTCGGTCACCCTCGATACCTTCCGCGCTGCCGATTACGAGACCCTCGACAACACCCTGACCGAGGACGAGTACCTTGACCTGATCACCAGAAGCGAACTGGAACAGGCCGAAATGGACCTGGCCATCCAGGAAGGAACCTACGGCAAAGAGTAAGTCTTCAATTGACCCTTCTATCAGATCCTCAAACACCTTATATATTTAAATTTAAAGGAGAAATTACCATGCTGAACTTCAGACCCGTCAAATCCGGCGATACCCTCGTCACCCTGAACACCAACTACGGCGATATCAAGATCCTGATGCTGCCCGAGGCTGCACCCAAGTCTGTCGAAAACTTCGTCG